>JANNPG010000300.1:0-6523 GCA_031399805.1 Betaproteobacteria bacterium
ATGGAGGCTGCGCTCGATGCCGGCGCCGAAGACGTCGTCACCAACGACGACGGCAGCCTCGAAGTCATCACCGCGGCGAACGATTTTCCAAAGGTCAAGACCGCGCTCGAGCAGGCCGGATTCAAGTCCGAACTCGCGGACGTCACGATGAAAGCGGGCACCGAAACGGAACTGACAGGCGACGACGCGGTCAGGATGCAGAAACTGCTCGATGCGCTGGAGGCAGTCGATGATGTGCAGGAAGTGTATACGACGGCAGTGCTTGAAAATGCGTGAGGCGTGAGGCGTTAGGCGTGAGGCGAAAACACCATGATCTTCTGGCTTGGCAGCAAGGAATTGCTTTAGTCAAAGCGGTATATCGTTTGACTCAGGGATTTGCGCAGAGCGAGCTTAATGCGCTAACCAGTCAGATGCGGCGCGCTGCGGTATCGGTGCCTGCTAATATCGCCGAAGGCATGGGTCGAAACAGTACGAAAGAGTTGCTGCAATTTCTCACCATTGCGAGGGGCTCGCTGTCGGAGCTCGATACCTACCTGGTTTTGGCGAGAGAACTGGGATACTCGAAGGAAACGGACGATATCGAACCCACGATAGATCGAGTTTTCGGTTTGATCGGCGGGTTGATTAACGCGCATCGGAAACCGGCCCCGCCTCGATGAACTCCGCCTCACGCCTCACGCCTCACGCCTCACGAATTCGCATCCTTGGAATTGATCCCGGCCTGCGCATCACCGGTTTCGGCGTGCTCGATAAAACGGGCAGCAAGCTTGCCTACGTGACCAGCGGCTGCATCAAGACCCCGGCGGCCGGCGATCTTGCGCTGCGCCTTGCCACCATCCTTGAAGGATTGCGCGAAGTGATCGCAACCGCGCACCCCGATCAGGTCGCAATCGAAAAAGTGTTCGTCAACGTGAACCCGCGATCGACGCTCTCACTCGGCCAGGCGCGCGGCACGGCGATTTGCGCCGCGGTGCTGCACAAACTGCCGGTGGCCGAATACACGGCGTTGCAGGTCAAGCAGGCGGTGGTCGGCAACGGCCACGCGGCAAAGGAGCAGGTACAGGATATGGTCAAACGGCTGTTGAAGCTCGCGGGCGATCCGAGCCCGGACGCGGCCGACGCGCTCGCCTGCGCGATCTGCCACGCGCACGGCGGGCAGGGACTCGGTAAACTGGCGACAGCGGGATATCGCATGAAGCGCGGGAGGCTGGTTTGATCGGCAGGATCAGCGGTAAATTAATCGAACGGCGTCCGCCGCGGGTGATCGTCGACGTGCACGGCATCGGCTACGAAATCGACGTGCCGATGAGCACGTTCTACCAGTTGCCGGCAACCGGCGGCGACGTCGTGCTTTACACGCATCTGCTCGTGCGCGAGGACGCGCAACTTCTTTACGGTTTCGCCAGCGAGCAGGAACGCCACGTCTTCCGCCAGCTCTTAAAAATCTCCGGCGTCGGCGCGCGCACCGCGTTGTCGGTGCTCTCCGGCATGAGCATCAGTGATTTGTACGACGCGGTCGGCGCGCAGGACATTGCGCGGCTGATCAAGGTGCCCGGTATCGGCAAGAAAACCGCCGAGCGCCTGCTGCTCGAACTGAAAGACAAGCTCGACGTGACCGTCGTGGCTGCGACCGCCGCAGGCGCGCACAGCGGCGACATCCTCAATGCGCTGCAAGCGCTGGGCTACAATGACAAGGAAGCGTCGTGGGCCGTCAAGCAGTTGTCCGGCGGCACGCCGGTAGCCGAGGGTATTCGGCAGGCGCTGAAGCTGCTTTCAAAATCTTGAAGGGTGAGGAGTAACCCTGCAACCGCGCGTGACGGCGTGGCGCGATTCCGTGTCCCGCGACCAGACCGGAGCGACGCGGGCATTCATCGCAGAATAGGTTTAATTAGCAGCTTGCTTATTAAAGATTGCGCCTGTATTCTTTAATTAAACTACCGCTAATTAAAGCAGGCTTTACCAACAACCAGTGCCGACCGCCGCTGTAAATCCTCGACTCGGAACCCACGTCACAACGAGCGTCGGGGGCGAAAACGTACGGGCATTCGTTCCGCCTCCGTTGCCGCCTGATCCCCCGCTCGACATCGGCCCCGATCTGCACGATCTGCTTGAAAAGGCGAACCGCGGACTCGGGCGCCTGGACGGCATCGCGCGTCTGTTCCCCGACCCGGAGCTGTTCCTGTACATGTATGTCCGTAAGGAGGCGCTGCTTTCTTCGCAAATCGAGGGGACGCAATCGTCGTTCTCCGATCTCCTGCTCTACGAGAACAAGGAAGTGCCCGGCGTCCCCATCAACGACGTCCAGGACGTTTCGAATTACGTCGCGGCGATGAACCACGGCCTCGCCCGGTTGCATGAAGGTTTTCCGCTCTCGCTCCGGTTGATCAGGGAAATACACAAGATCCTGCTGGCCAAAGGGTGCGGAAGCAACAAGGCGCCCGGGGAATTCCGCACTTCACAGAACTGGATCGGCGGTTCACGTCCAGGCAACGCGTCATTCGTCCCGCCGCCGCCGCACAGGGTGATCGAGTGCATGGGCGCGCTTGAAAAATTTCTTCACGACGACCCCGTGAAGGTGCCGCTGCTCGTAAAGGCTGCGCTTGCTCACGTCCAGTTCGAGACCATCCATCCGTTTCTCGATGGCAACGGCCGCGTTGGCAGGCTGCTGATCACGCTGCTGTTTTGCGTTGAAGGCGCACTCGCGCAGCCGATACTTTATCTGAGCCTTTATTTCAAGAAGCACCGCGATGCGTATTACCAGTTGCTGCAACGCGTACGCGTGGAAGGTGCGTGGGAAGCGTGGTTGCATTTCTTTCTTTCGGGCATCATCGATACCACCGAGCAGGCAACGCGTACGGCTCAGCGCATTCTCGAATTATTTCGCGACGATCGCGCGCGAGTGGAAAAGCTGGGACGGTCTGCTTCCTCGGCGCTGCGGCTGCACCACGCGTTCCAGGAGCGCGTCATCTATTCGATTCCGCGCGCCGCCAAGCGCCTCAGCTTGTCGCAGCCGACGGTGACCGCCGCGATGAACCATCTCGTCAGGCTCGGGATCGTGCGCGAAATGACCGGCCGCAGGCGCAGCAAGCTGTACGCGTATCATGCGTATCTGAAAATACTGGGCGAGGGCGCGGAGCCGATCAAATGAGCGAAAAGAAAACCATCAAGATCACCGCCGCCAAGGGCACGGCGAAAGTTGACGGCGAGATCGTCAGCACATTTGACGTATGATAATCAGTCAATGATTGAAACGGATCGAATAATCGCCGCCGCGCCCGCATCCCCGCAGGAAGAGGCGTTCGAGCGCGCGCTGCGGCCGAAGCAGCTCGACGAATACATCGGTCAGGAAAAAATCCGCGGCCAGCTCGAAATCTTCATCGAGGCCGCGCGCCAGCGCAAGGAGTCGCTCGACCACGTGCTGCTGTTCGGTCCGCCGGGACTCGGCAAGACAACACTCGCGCATATTATCGCGCGCGAGATGGGTGTGAACCTGCGCCACACCTCGGGGCCCGTGCTCGAGCGCGCGGGCGACTTGGCGGCGATGCTCACCAATCTCGAACCGAACGACGTGCTATTCATCGACGAAATACACCGCCTGTCGCCGGTGGTCGAGGAAATTCTTTACCCCGCGCTCGAGGACTTTCAGATCGACATCATGATCGGCGAAGGCCCGGCGGCGCGCTCGGTCAAGCTCGACCTGCCGCCGTTTACCCTGATCGGCGCGACCACGCGCGCGGGTATGCTGACCAATCCGCTGCGCGACCGTTTCGGCATCGTGGCGCGGCTGGAGTTTTATTCGGTGGAGGAGCTCACGCGCATCGTGGCGCGCTCGGCGAAGCTGCTCGAGATCGAAGTCAGCGCCGATGGCGCGCGCGAAATCGCCAGCCGCGCGCGCGCCACGCCGCGCATTTCGAACCGGCTCTTGCGGCGCGTGCGCGACTACGCGCAGGTAAGGGCGCAGGGCAAGGTTACGCATGACGTGGCGGACGCGGCGTTGAAGATGCTCGACGTCGACCCGCTGGGGCTCGACGTGATGGACCGCAAACTTCTGCTCGCGGTGATCGAGAAGTTCGGCGGCGGCCCGGTCGGGGTAGACAATCTCGCCGCGGCGATCAGCGAAGAGCGCGACACCATCGAGGACGTCCTCGAACCCTATCTGATTCAGCAGGGTTATCTGCAGCGTACGCCGCGCGGGCGCATGGCGACGGTTGCCGCCTACCGTCACTTCGGACTTGCGCAGCCGAAAAGCGCCGTCACTCCGGAGTTGTGGGAGGAGCCGCCGGAGAAACCCGCGTGAGGCGTGAGGGGTGAGGAGTGAGGCGAGGAGTTAACCCCATGTCCATGGTTGGTGCGTTAGAAGAACAGACATGAAAACTCCCGGACCTGGACACCCGGTCCCCGGCTTTGTCTGGCCGGTGCGCGTTTACTATGAAGACACCGACGCCGCCGGCGTGGTGTATTACGCCAATTACCTGAAATTCATGGAGCGCGCGCGCACCGAATGGTTGCGCGCGCTCGGCTTCGAGCAGACAACGCTCCGGCACGACCACAACGTGGTATTCGTGGTGCGCTCGCTGGCGGTCGAGTTCCTGCGGCCGGCGCTGTTCAACGACGAGCTTGAAGTCACGGTGTCGCTCACGGCCCTGCGCGGCAGCCTGCTGCGGATCGCGCAGACGGTTCGCCGCGGCGCGCACGACCTGGTCACCAGCGAAGTCGCGGTCGTGTGCGTCAACACGCAGTCATTCAAGCCCGTTAGAATACCGCAGTCCATACTCGAAAAACTCGCCATGAGGCAGGCATGAACGTGACGCACGATATGTCGGTGTTGGGTCTGATTACCGGCGCCAGCGTGCTGGTGCAACTGGTGATGGCCGGGCTGCTGCTGGCCTCGGTGTTTTCGTGGTACTACATTTTCGTCAAGATTTTTACGTTCAAACGCGCGTCGCGGCAATGCGACAAGTTCGAAAAGGATTTCTGGAGCGGCGGCGATCTTAACGAACTTTTTCAGCGCGCGGTCAATTCGCGCGATGCGTCGGGCACCATGGAACGCCTGTTCGAATCGGGGTTTCGCGAATACACCAAGTTGCGCAAGCTGCCCGGACCGGGGTCCGGACAAAACATCGGGGTGGTGATGGACGGCACGCGGCGCGCGATGCGCGCGACCTACCAGCGCGAAATGGAAATTCTCGAGTCGCACCTGTCGTTCCTTGCCTCGGTCGGGTCGGTCAGCCCGTATGTCGGCTTGTTCGGCACGGTATGGGGGATCATGAATTCGTTTCGCGGCTTAGCCCAGGTCGCGCAGGCCACCCTCGGCACGGTCGCGCCCGGCATCGCCGAAGCGCTGATTGCGACCGCGATGGGACTGTTTGCGGCGATTCCCGCAGTGGTCGCCTATAACCACTTCGCCGGCGATCTGAACCGGCTCGCCACGCGCTTCGATTCGTTCATGGAAGAATTCTCCAACATCCTCCAGCGCCAGGGCTAAGAGTGCATAAATCATGCTGATCGAAAAACGCAGCACCCGGCGGCTGATGAACCAGATCAACGTCGTGCCGTACATCGACGTGATGCTGGTGCTCCTGGTGATCTTCATGGTGACCGCACCGTTGATCAATCCCGGCCAGGTCGAATTGCCGTCGATCGGCAAGACCTCAAACCCGCCGGTGGCGCCGCTCGAAGTATCGATCCGCACCGACCAGACGCTGTGGCTGCGCGACCGCGCGGCGGGCGGCGACGAGCGCAAGATTTCGCGCAACGATCTGATCGCGGCAATCAAGCAGAAGCAGGCGAAAAACCCGGAGCAGGCGGTGGTGATTGCCGCCGACAAGGACGTGCGTTACGAGTCCGTGCTCGACGTGATGGACATGTTGCAGCAAAACCAGGTCAGGAAGGTCGGCCTGATGGTCAAACCCCGCGCTCAATAAGGCCGCGCCGTGCAATACGCCCATGCCTACACCACGCAACAGGAGAAATTGTTCTCCGGCGCGTTCGCGTCTGCGATGCATATCATGTTCATCGCATTGCTGGTGTTCGGCGTCAGCTGGCAGAAAAAGGTCGAGCCGCAGGTCAATATCGTCGATTTGTGGAGCCCGCCGCCAGAGGCCCGGCGGCAACTGGTCGAACCGCCGCCCGAGCCGCCCAGGCCCGAGGTCAAGCTGGCGGTGCCGCCCAAGGTCGAGCCAACACCGCCGAAGGCGGTGGCCAAGCCGGAAGTCGCGAAGCCCGACATCGCGCTGAAGGACAAGGAAAAAGAAAAGGAAAAGGCGAAGAAAGAGCGCCGCATTATCGAAGACAAACAAAAAGAAGCCAAAAAGCGCGAGGACGCGGCGCAGGCGGCGCAGCAGGCTGAAGCGCAGCGCCTGGCGAATGAACAGGCCGAGGCGCAACGCGCGGCGGCGGCGCAGGCGGCTTCCGCGCGGGCGAAGATGCGCAGCGAATACATCGAGCGCATCCGCAACAAGATCAAGGGTTTTATTGTGCGGCCGCCCAACCTGAAGGGTAACGAGGAGGCCGAGTTCGACGT
>JANNPG010000318.1:0-2362 GCA_031399805.1 Betaproteobacteria bacterium
CGCGGTTGTCGATCACCACCGGCTGGCCCAGGCCCTCTGAGAGCCGGGTGCCGATGATGCGCGCCATGGTGTCGCTCGCGCCGCCCGGCGCAAAGCCGAGGACAAACCGGATCGGCCGCACCGGATAATCCGCCCCGAAAGCGGGCATCGCAGCGAAGATGGCCGTTGCCGCAAGGACGAGCGCCATCGGTCGCGTGGCGTACTGAGTCATGGTTCTCCCTTTTTTTCGTCCAACAGACTAACAAACGCGTGGTCCGGTTACAACTTTCCGCGCTTTTTTCCGTCATATCCCTGTGCTATTCTGGAATTAGCAGATACCCCGCCCGTTTCCGCGCCGCCCCACGAGGAGAATCCATGAAACAACCGCAACGCATCCGTGGTGTGCTTTCCCCGGTCGTCACGCCGTTCAACAAGGACCTGAGTCCCGATTCCGGGCGCTTCATCGCCCAGTGCCGCTGGCTGCTGACGCAGAACTGCGGCCTGGCGGTATTCGGCACCAACAGCGAAGCCAATTCGCTCTCCGCCAACGAGCGCATCGCTCTCCTCGACGCGCTGCTCGCCGCCGACGTCGATCCCGCGCGCATGATGCCCGGCACCGGCTGCTGCGCGTTGACCGACACCGTCAGGCTGACCGAGCACGCGGTCAAGGCGGGTTGCGCCGGCGTGCTGATGCTGCCGCCGTTCTACTACAAGGACGTCTCCGAGGAAGGCCTCTACCGCAACTTCTCGGAAGTGGTCGAGCGCGTCGGCGACGCGCGGCTGCGAATCTACCTCTATCACCTCCCGCCGGTCGCCGTGGTCGGCATCACCACCGGGCTGGTCGAGCGGCTGCTCAAAAAGTACCCCACCGCGATCGCCGGCATGAAGGACAGCTCCGGGGACTGGAACAATACCAAGATGTTTCTTGATCAGTTCGCCCAATCCGGGTTCGATATTTTCCCCGGCAGCGAATCCTTCCTGCTCGCCGGCCTGAGAAACGGCGGCGCCGGCTGCATTTCGGCCACCGCGAACGTGAACCCCGCCGCTATCGACAAGCTCTACCGCGAGTGGAAGAATTCCGACGCCGCCGCGCAGCAGGAAGCGTTGAACGTCGTGCGCAAGACGACCGGCCAGTACGTGATGATTCCCGCGCTCAAGGCGGTCGTCGCGCACTATCTCAAGGATCCGGCCTGGGCCGTCGTGCGCCCGCCGCTCGTCGCGCTCAGCAAAGAACAGGCGCAGAAGGTGATAAACGATCTCGAGAAGCTCGACTTTGAGATGCCGGGATTGCGAAAAGTGCCAGTAGCGGCCTAACGCCTTTCGGGGGCGATATTCGAAGGCTCAGATCGCGGTCCCGCATGGGTATGTCGTTTTCCTCAGGAACCCCTCAGTAACCCGCGCAGTAACCCCTATTCCCTTGCAGACAACACTACCGCGCGCACTGCTCGCCAGCGTCCTGGCGCTTGCAGCAACCACCGCCGCCGCCGAGTATCCGGAACGTCCGATCCGGCTCATCCTGTCATCTGCGGGGGGCGCTTCTTCGGACGTGGTGACGCGTATCCTCGTGGCCGAGCTTGTGAAGCAGATGGGCCAGCAGATCATCGTCGACAATCGCCCCGGCGCCGTGCAGACGATCGGCACCGGCCTCATCGTGCGCGCGAACCCCGACGGCTACACAATCGGCTACGCGAACGTGGTGACGCTCGCGATCAATAGGGCGCTCCTGCCCAACCTGCCCTACGACACGGACAAGGATCTCGCGCTGGTTGGGCAGCATCTATCCACTTACAACCTCCTCGCCGTGTCGAACACCCTGCCCTTCAAATCGGTGAAGGAGCTCATCGATCATGCGAAGCAGAATCCCGGCAAGCTCCTGAATGCGTCGAGCGGCAACGGAACGACCGGGCACCTCGGCGGCGAGCTCTTCAAGATCATGACGGGCACGCAGATCGTGCATGTGCCCTACAAGAGCAGCGGGCAGGGCATCACCGATCTCATGGCGGGCCAGGTGCACGTGATTTTCGACAATCTCCCGTCGATTGCTCCGCACGCGAGATCCGGCCGGGTGCGCGGGCTCGGCGTGAGCAGCCTCAAGCGCTCGCCGATATTCCCCGACATCCCGACGATCTCCGAAGCCGGCGTGCCGGGCTACGAGACGAACTCGTGGGGCGGCATCGTCGTCCCCGTCCGCACGCCGCGGGCGATCGTGATGAAGCTCAACGCCGAGATCAACAAGGCGCTGAAGTCACCCACGTTGAGGGAGCGCTACGCGGCCATCGAAGCCGAGCCCGTCGGCGGCACGCCGGAGCAGTTTGCCGCGTTCGTAAAAAAGGAGAGAGTCAAATGGGCGGAGGTCGTGAGGAAATCCGGCGCAAAAGTCGAC
>JANNPG010000367.1:0-6802 GCA_031399805.1 Betaproteobacteria bacterium
CGCCTGCGCACTCCATTTAAGAAACTGATAGCGCTCGCGATTGCGCTTGAATTCGATCGCCATGTTTTGCCTGAGCGCGTCGGGACTGCCGTAATGATCGATCTGCACCGAGTGATCCATGATGAGGTGCGCCGGGCACAATGGTTCAATGATATCGGGGTTCTTTCCTTGCGCTTTTGCGGCTTCGCGCATGGCGGCGAAATCGACCACCAGCGGCACGCCGGTCATGTCCTGCAGCAGCACGCGCGCCACCACGATCGGCACCTCTTCGCTGCGCGCGCCTTTCGGCTTCCAGTTGGCGAGATTTTTCAGGTGAGCTTCGGTGATTTTCTTGCCGTCGAAATTGCGCAGTGCGGATTCGAGCACCACGCGCAGGCTCACCGGCAGGCGCGACACCTTGGCGACGCCGGCTTTCTCGAGCGCCGGCAGCGAGTAATACTTGCCCGTCTTGCCCGCGCCGAATTTGAATTCCTGCAGCGAATTAAAAAGATTGTGACTCATGGCTGGAACTCCTGAATTGGGCTGAAATGCGAATCAAAATCAGGCTCGGATTCTAACCGCACGCCGCATTTGCTGTAAAGGCGTGACGCGAAATCCGCGCACGGTCGCGTGACTTCGATTGCGGCGGCCAGGCCGTGAACTTGACGGTACGTATCGCGAAAAGCCCATGCTATCATCGCGACTCACCGAAATTACTCCAAAGATACCCACTGCGGCGCGGTCAGCCGCAAATCTTCGAAAGAGGGAGCGGACGGGAGTGCCTAAAACAGCAGACATCATCGCCCATGCGTTATACGAGGACGGCGTGCGCCACGCATTCGGCATTCCGGGCGGCGAAGTGCTCGAGTTGCTCGAGGCGTTTCGCAAGGTCGGCATCAAATTCATCCTGACCAAGCAGGAGCTGGGCGCCGGCATCATGGCCGATGCGACTTATCAGCTCACGGGCAAGCCCGGCGTGCTGGTGGCGACACTCGGCCCCGGGATAACGAACACGGCGACCGCGGTGGCGCAGGCGCTGCTCGATCGCTCGGCCATGATCGTGCTGACCGGCGAAATCGCGACCACGTTGAAGCCGATATACACGCACCAGATTCTCGACCAGAAGTCGCTCTTGCGGCCGCTCGTCAAATGGACGACGACGATAACGCCCAAAAATGCGTTCGATCAGGTGCGCAAAGGGCTCGCGATTGCGCGGGCTGCGATGCCCGGTCCCGTGCACTTCAACGTGCCGACCGACGTCGCCGGGGTCGAGCAGGCCGAGGCGCGCCGTTTCGCCCCGGTGACGGTGCGCACTTTGCCGCGGCGCGAAGACCGCGCGCCGATCGAAGCGTTGTTGAAGAAGGCGCGGCGGCCGCTCGCGCTGATCGGCGTCGGCGTGCAGATCGACGGCGCCGAGCGCGAGTTAAAGCGCTTCATCGAAGCGTGGCGCGTGCCGTTTATCGCGACCTACAAAGCCAAGGGTGTGGTCCCCGAAGACCACGCGCTGTGCGCCGGCGCCACCGGGTTGAGCCCGGTGGTCGACAAGATACACATGGCGCACGTGCGCGAAGCGGATCTCATTCTGACCATCGGTTTTGATCCGGTCGAGCTGCGCGCGGACTGGATCGCGCCATGGGACGAGAAGAAGGCGACCGTCAATATCGATCTCGTGCCCAACACGCATCACGTCTATCGCAGCGCCTATGAGTATACGGGCAGCATCGCCGGCTGCCTGCATACGCTCACCGAGGCCGCGCCCAAGCGCGCGCCGTCGCGCTGGCTGGATGCCGATCTTGACCGCTACCGCCGGACCGTGCAGCACGCCATCGAGAGCAGTCCGGTAAAAGGCCTCGGTCCATACCAGACCGCCCTCGCGTTGCGCGAAGTCTTTCCGCGCGACACCATCGCGACGATAGACACCGGTTCGCATCGCATCCTGATCAATCACGTATGGCAGTCTTTCGAGCCGCGGCGGCTCCTGCAATCGAACGGGCTCGGCACCATGGGCTATGCATTGCCGGCGGCCATCGCCGCCAAGCTCATGTTTCCGAAACGGCCGGTGCTGGCGATGATGGGCGAAGCGGGGCTCGACATGGTGATCGGCGAAATGGCGTTGCTGGCGCACCACAAGCTCGCATTGACGCTGGTGGTATTCCGCGACGACACGCTGTCGCTGATCAAGCTGAAACAGGAACGCATGAAGCTGCCCGAGACCGGCGTCACCACCGGCAGTCCGGATTACGTGATGCTGGCCGAGGCGTACGGCGGCAACGGGTTCGTCGTCAATAACGTGCCCGAGCTGAAAAAGGTCGCGCGCGTCGCCCTCAACAGCAAACGCTTTACCCTGATCGAAGCGCGCATCAACCCCGCCGAGTACCGCCACCAGATGTGATGCAATGCTGACCGACCGCATTATCTGCGCGTTGACGCTGCTCCTGGCGGCGGTTTATTTTTACGCGACCGCGCAAATCCCGGCGCTCGAAATCGGCGATCCGCTCGGTCCCAAGGCGTTTCCCATCCTGCTCGGTATCGCGTTGATCGCGGCAGCGGTCCTGCTGTTTATCGAGACGCTGAAAAAGGGGCGCGGGTCGCGCGCTGAAGTGCCGCGCGAAAACCTGCGTCACCTGTGGTTCATCGGCGGCGTGACGCTGTGGACCGCGTTGTATTTCAGCGTGTTCGAGCGTGCCGGCTATCTTGGTGCCACGACCATTTTCCTGATCGTGCTGATGGCGGTGTTCAATCGCGGCAAATGGCGGGCCAACACGCTGACCGCGGTGCTGTTTGCGGTGGGCAGCTATGTGTTATTTGCCAAGGTCCTTGGCGTCATGCTGCCCAAGGGCGTCCCGCCGATTGAATCGCTTAGTTCCGCGGTCGATGCGGCCTGGACTTTTGCCGCATCGGCTGCGGCGGGCGTTTTCGGACGCTAGCGAGCACGTTATGGACACGCTCGGCCACATTCTCAACGGCTTCAATGTCGCGTTGATGCCGATCAACCTGTGGTACACCTTCCTCGGCTGTTTCATGGGCACCATCATCGGCATCCTGCCGGGCATCGGTCCCGCCGCCGGCATCGGGCTCTTGATTCCGATTACTTTCGGCATGGACCCGACGTCGGCGCTGATCATGATGGCGGGAATTTATTACGGCGCCATGTACGGGGGTTCCACAACGTCGATCCTGATCAACACGCCGGGCGAAGCGTCTTCGGTGATGACGGCGCTCGATGGTTACCAGATGGCGAAAAACGGCCGCGCCGGCGCGGCTCTCGCGGTGTCCGCGATCGCGTCTTTTCTCGCTGGCACGCTGGGCATAGTTGCGCTGACGCTGCTGGCGATCCCGCTCGCCGCCATCGCGCTCAAGTTCGGGCCGGCCGAATATTTCTGCCTGATGTTGTTCGCGCTCGCGGCGGTGTCTTCGCTCACCGGAAAATCGGCAGCCAAGGGCCTGCTCTCCACGCTGCTCGGCTTGATGGTGGCGACCGTCGGCATCGACCTGCAGAGCGGCCAGCCGCGCTATACGATGGGTGTGCCCGAACTGCAGGACGGCGTCGGTTTTCTGATCGTGGTGGTCGGCATGTTCGCCATCGGCGAAGTGTTCAGCAATCTCGAAGATCACGTCAAGGGCAAAGCCGAAATCATTCGCCTGCACGGCAGACTGTGGCTCACGCGGGAAGAATGGCGCCGCTCCATCATGCCGATCGTGCGCGGCGGACTGATCGGATTTTTCAAGGGCGTGCTGCCGGGCGCGGGCGCGACGATCGCAACCATGCTGTCTTATACGGTTGAAAAACGGGTGTCCAAGCATCCGGAGAAATTCGGCACCGGCATGATCGAAGGCGTGGCGGGGCCCGAGGCCGCGAACAATGCCGCAACGTGCGGCGCCATGGTACCGCTTCTGACGCTGGGCATACCCGGCTCGGGCGCGACTGCCGTGCTGATGGGTGCCTTCATCATGTACGGAATTCAACCCGGCCCGCTGCTCTTTGAGAAGCGCCCCGACCTGGTGTGGGGGTTGATCGACAGCATGTATATAGGCAACATCATGCTGTTGATCCTGAACCTGCCGCTGATCGGCCTCTTTGTGCGCATACTCTACATCCCGACCGGCATCCTGTTGTCGCTGATACTCGCCATTTCGGCGATCGGCGTTTACGCGATCAACGGCAACACGCTCGAACTGCAGATGGCGCTGATGTTCGGCGTCATCGGTTACGTGTTCCGCAAAATAGACATTCCGCTCGCGCCCATGGTGCTCGCGCTCGTGCTCGGCGGCATCATGGAGCAATCGTTCCGGCAGGCGATGACCATCTCCGGCGCCGATCCGCGTGTTTTCGTCGGCAGTGGGATCTCGATCACCCTGCTGGTGCTGGCGGTCGTGATGGTGTTGCTGCCGGTGGTGCTGCCGCGATTGAGAAAATTGAAGGAAGGAACCGAAAATCTTGAATCGTAAGATCCGTCATAGTCATTTTTGAAAGGCCATTTGATGCAGCGTATTACCCTGGTTCCGGGCGATGGTATTGGCCCCGAAGTCACGCAGTCGGCGCGCGAAGTCGTCACCGCATCAGGCGCGCGGGTCGAATGGGAAATCGCCGAGGCCGGCATGCGTACGGGTGACAAGACCGGCACGCCGCTGCCGCAAGCGGTGATCGATGCGATCCGGCGCAACAAACTCGCGCTGAAAGGACCGACGCAGACGCCGTTCGGCGACCCTTATCCGGTGCACGTCGGCAACCGCATATATCCGAGTGTCGCAATCGCGCTGCGCAAAGAGCTCGGGTTCTACGCCGCGGTGCGGCCGATCAGAAATTACCCCGGCGTAAAATCGCGTTACGAGAATGTGGATTTCATCATCTTCCGTGAGAATTCCGAAGATCTCTACCTGGGCATCGAACGCATGGTGGATGCCGACACCGCGGAGGCGATCAAGCGCATCACGCGCGGCGCGTCCGAGCGCATCGCGCGCTTTGCATTCGAATACCTGACGAAGCTCGGCCGCAAGCGGTTGACGGTCGTCCACAAGTCGAATGTCCTCAAGCTGACCGACGGCTTATTCCTGAAAGTCGCGCAGGACGTCGCGCGCGATTATCCCGATATAGCGCTCGACAACCGCGTGATCGACGCGCTGTGCATGGAACTCGTTATGAAGCCCGAGACATTCGACGGCCTGTTGCTGCAGAATCTGTACGGCGATATCGTGTCCGACCTCGGCGCGGGACTGGTCGGCGGACTGGGGGTGGCGCCCGGCGCCAACATCGGCCCCGATTGCGCGATGTTCGAAGCGGTGCACGGCAGCGCGCCCGATATCGCGGGCAAGGACATCGCCAATCCGCTGTCCATGATATTGTCGGCGCTGATGCTGCTGCGTTACGCAGGCGAGACGCCGGCGGCGGACCGCATCGACCGTGCGCTGGCGGCGGTGCTCGGCGAGAAGGAACACGTGACGCGCGATCTCGGCGGCAACGCCGGCACGCGCGAGATGACGCAGGCCATCGTGGAAACACTCAGGGAACAGCAATGAGCGGCGGAAAACGCATAGTAGTGGTGGGCGCGGGGGCAATTGGCGGCTACACCGGCGCGCACATGGCGCGCGGCGGCGAGGACGTCACGCTGATCGACGCGTGGCCGGAGCACGTCGAATATATCCGGCGGCACGGCATGCAGTTGTCGGGGCTGACGCCGCAGGAAAAATATTCGATCAAAGTACCGGCGCTGCACATCGGCGACGTGCAGCAACTGACCAGAGAGCGGCCGGTCGATATCGCCTTCATCAGCGTCAAGTCTTACGATACGCAGTGGGCCACGCAACTGATCAAGCCTTACCTCGCCCCGAACGGCTATGTCGTGTCATTGCAGAATTGCATCAACGAGGAACGCATTGCCGAGATCATCGGCTGGGGCAAGGTGCTGGGCAGCATCGTGAGCCTGCTCGCCGCCGAATTGTACGCGCCGGGGCACGTCAAGCGCACGATGCCGGTGGGCGGTGCACGGCACACGGTGTTCCGGGTCGGCGAAGTGCACGGTCGCGTTACACCGCGCGCGGAGGACGTCGCGCGCGTGCTGGCGCATGCCGACAGTTCCAAGGTCACTTCCAATCTGTGGGGCGAGCGGTGGTCGAAGCTCGTCATCAACTCGATGCGCAACGGGCTGTCTGCGGCAACCGGGCTGTCGGGTAACCAGCGCGATACCAGCGAAGGTCCGCGCGACGTATCGATCCGGTTGGGCGCGCAGGCCGTGCGCGTCGGGCAGGCGCTGGGCTTCGAGCTCGAGAAATTGCAGGTGATGGATGCCGAGACGCTGGCGCGCGCGGGCGAGGGCAGCACCGACGCGAAGGCCGAAATCGTCGACCAGCTTTTGAAGCTGGCGGCCACCCGCTCCGAGGAGCAGCGCCCGTCGATGGCGCAGGACATTTTCAAGGGCCGGCGCACCGAAACCGATTTCATCAACGGCTTCGTCGCCGCCAAAGGCGAGGAGATCGGCGTGCGCGCGCCGCTGCACGCTGCCATGAATGCGCTGGTCAAAAAAGTTGAACGCAGGGAAGTCAAGCCAGGCGTGGAACATATTGCGAATCTTTAGAACGGAACCGCCGATGAACGCCGATCAACGCCGATACAAGAAGGCCAAAAATTGCCAATCCAGTGATTCGTTGCAGTTCTGATTTTTTACGCACTGGAATTCATCTGCGTTCATCTGCGTTTATCGGCGGTTGCATGAGAGGAAGTGGGTCATGAAAATAATGCGCTACAGCCGCAAGGGCGGGAAAACCCCGCAGACTCGGCTCGGCGCGCCGGTGCCTGGGAGGTGATTGTGTTTCTGCGCATACTACT
>JANNPG010000396.1:0-3511 GCA_031399805.1 Betaproteobacteria bacterium
CCGCTGCCCCCCGACCCGTAATTGATCTGTCCCGGTTTTGCCTTGGCCAGCGCGATAAACTCCTTAACCGATTTCGCCGCCACGTTCACGTTGGTCGCCATCAATAGCGGCGCCGCGACAAACTGTACCACGGCGTCGAAATCCTTGAGTGGGTCATAGTCGACTTTTTTGTAGAGGAACGGGTTGATCACATGGGGAATCGATGTAAAGAGCAGCGTGTAGCCGTCAGCCACCGAGTGCGCGACGATTTCGGTCGCGATCACGCCGCCCGCGCCGCCACGATTGTCGACCACCACCTGCTCGCGCAAAGCAACCGCCAGCGGCTGCGCCGCCATGCGGCACAGGATATCGCCCGCCCCACCCGGCGGGAAACCCACCACCAGCCGCACCGGCCGGTCGGGGTAGGCCGGGCTCGCAGCCATGGATCCGGAAGCGCCCAGCAACGCCAACGCACCGAAAACGCTAACGATAAATGATGAGTGATGAGTGATGAGTGAAAAACCGTTTCCACGGCGCGCACTGCATTGAGTATTCATCGGTCTGCCCTCATCACTCATCGCTCTGCACTGCTGTCCTCACTCAGGCTTCGCCCCCGACGCCGTCACCGCCTTGCCCCATTACACGACCTCGCCCTAGAAAAACTCAGTAAATTGCTCCGGCGTGTCGCCGACGAAATCCGCGCCTTCAGCCGCGATGCGGTCGGTCACTTCGGGCATCTTGATGATACGCACGACCTCTGCGTGCAGCCGGGTGACGATCTCACGCGGTGTACCGGTCGGAACGGCGACGCCGAACCACGAGCCGGTCTCGAAACCCTTGAGCCCTTGCTCGTCAATGGTCGCGATCTCGGGCATCACCGACACGCGCTTTAGAGTAGTTACGCCTAGCGCGCGCACGCGTCCGCTCCTCACGTGCGGCAGCACCGAGACGAACGCGCCGAAATAGACCTCGATATGCCCGGCAACGACGTCGACCAGCGCCGGCGACGCGCCTTTATACGGCACGTGGATCATCTTGATGCCGGCCATGGTCTTGAACAACTCGCCGGCAAGGTGGTGCGGACTGCCGATGCCGGTCGAGCCGTGCCGCAACTTGTCCGGGTGCGCCCGCGCGAGCGCAATCAACTCCTTGGTGTTTTTCGCGGGCACGGACGGATGCACGACGACGATGCCCGGCACCTTGGCGATGTTCGTCACATAGATAAAATCCTTGACGGGATCGTAGGCGAGTTTCGGGTAAAGCGAGACGTTGATCGCGTTGGCCACGGTCGGCATGAACAGCGTGTAACCATCGGGCGGCGACTTGGCCGCGATATCGGACGCGATATTGGTGCCCGCGCCGGCGCGGTTCTCCACCACCACTGACTGCCCCCACGCTTCGGTGATCCGCGCGCCCACCGCACGCGCCAGAATATCGGCCGCCCCGCCCGGCGTATAGCCGACGATGTAGCGGATCGGCTTGCTCGGATAATTCTGCGCCAATGCAGTGGAACAGGCGAGGCATAACGCAATAGCGATCACCCGAGAAAGGATGAAGGATGAAGGATGAGGGATGAATAAACCCCAAATGCGATTATTCGACATGTGCATTACCCCTGTTGATGTTGTTGCTGTTGGTTTTCCCTTCATCCTTCATCCTTCAGCCTTCCGCCTTCATCCTTCTTTAAGCACGCCTCGATAGCGTTGGCCTTGTCCGCAAACGGCCGGTTTTCGCCGACGACCCGGTCAGCATGATACAGCGACGGCCCGAACCCCGCTGTCACAAGCGACGCGCCTATCGCGGACGCGCACCCGCAGTATTTCCATGTTGCGCGGTTTGCCCGCAAAGAGCGACTTTGGCCCGCCCACCTCGAATGGCAGATTCAGAGCAATCGGCGTAATCGATTTGATCGTCATGCGCGTCTAGTGTCCTGAATCGTTATTCAGCTTTCGCGCCCGAATCCTTGACGACCTTCGCCCACTTCACGATCTCCGTGCGTATCCACGCCGCGAATTCTTCCGGCGTGCCGCCGGCGACCTCGAAACCCAGATCCACCAGTTTCGCCTGCATCTCCGGCCTTTTCAGCGCGCGGTTGACGACCGCGTTGACCCGCTGCACGTAATCCTTCGGCGTGGCGGCCGGCGCAACGATGCCGTTGATGGTCACCGCGTCGATCGCCGCGAAGCCCGCCTCCGTAAACGTCATCACCTCCGGCATCGCCTGCGTGCGCTTGGGGCTGGTGATCGCGAGCGCGCGCAATCGCCCCGACGCCACATGCGCCTTGATCCCACTTTGCGTCGCGAACACCATGGTGATCTGACCGCCGAGCAATTCGGTCAGCGACTGGCCGGCGCCTTTGTACGGAATATGCTGGACGTCGATGCCGCCCACCGCGCGCAACTGCTCGCCCGCCAGATGCACCGCCGTGCCGTTGCCCGCCGAACCGAAACTCAGTTTGCCGGGCTGCGCTTTCGCGAGCGCGACCAGTTCACGCACGCTTTTGGCCGGGACCGCGGCATGCACGGCCAGCACCAGCGGCGCGGTCGCCACCAGCACGACGGCCGTGAAGTCCTTCAAGGTGTCGTACGGCAGCTTGCCAAGCAGGCTCGGGTTGATCAGAAACGCCGCGTCTATCATGCCGATGGTGTGGCCATCGGGGGTCGCGCGCGCCACGATCTGCGTGCCTATCGTGCTGCTGCCACCGGCGCGATTGTCGATCACGACCTGCTGTCCGAATTCGTCGCTGATATGCGGTCCAAGCAGTCGCGACAGCGTGTCGGTGCCGCCGCCCGGCACGTACGGCACGATGAAGCGGATCGGCCGCGTGATTTGGGCTTGCGCCGTGACCGTATTGCAATGCGCCGCCGCGACGATGACCAGCGCAGCAGTGAAAAGATGCTTCATGTTTTCCCCATTACGTCAAAATCTATATGGAACCGCCGATGAACGCCGATGAGCGCAGATGAAACAAATCTGAAATAACTAACAGGATTAGACTGGATATGTGGTCTATCAATCTTGAATTTATCGGCGTTCACCGGCGGTTGCTTTTTTGCCTTTAACATCCATCACCACCCCAGCACATACGCCGGCCGGCGCGGATCGGCGCCGCCGTGCATGACGCCGGTCTTGTGATCAACGACTATGGTGCATGGCGCACCGGCGAGCCAGGTGTAATCGTCCCACCAGTGGACTTTGTGCCCGCGTCGCGCAAGTTCTGCGCCCGCCGTCCTCGCGATGCGGCCTTCGAGATACAACCGTCCCGGGAAGTACTCATGCGGTTCGAACGAGCCGGGGAAACTGTAGTTGGCGAAGCGCGGCGCTTCGACCGCCGCCTGCGCGTCCATGCCGAATGCGTTGACATTGAGAAATACCTGCAGCATGGCTTGCGGCTGCACATCGCCGCCGGGCGTGCCGAACGGCATCAGCACCTTGCCGTTCTTGAATGCGAGCGCCGGGTTCGGCGTAAGACGCGGACGCTTGCCGGGCGCCACCGAGCACGGGTGGGTCGGGTCCGCCCACGATTGCGTGC
>JANNPG010000422.1:0-1518 GCA_031399805.1 Betaproteobacteria bacterium
GCCAAGCTTTAGCAGTTCGGCTAACGAAAGCACGCAACGCAGGGGTCTTGCCTTTTGCCTAGGCAAAAGGCAAGACCCCTGCGTTGCGTGCTTTCGTTAGCCGAACTGCTAAAGCTTGGCGGCTTAGTGGTTCAGCTAGCCGGCTCCAAACCTTTCCATCAGCCGAGCACGCAGGTTTTGAGCGGCCGGCGCGTCTATGTTGCCGAACTTTTCTTCGTGCCGCTGCGCTTGCTCGGTGTAATGCTCGAAAAAACGCTGGTAGAACGCTTCGCCGACGGCAACAGCGTGCGGATGGAACTCCTCAGCCGGTGGGGAAGGCAGCAGGTCGAAATTGCCGTGGTCGCGCCCGCGCACGAGCAGCGCCGACATCCGGTACGAGCCCGTAGGCCGAACGTGTGCGGGGATGTAGCTGATTCCGTACCCGATGCGGCGATGCGACGCTCGGTTCGGCAGCGACCGGTGCGGGCACAGCGAGTTGTGCAAAGACATCTGGCCGGCCTTTAATTCCATCGTAGTGAGGCCCGTTTCATCGATCGGCTCGACGATGACCTGGCCCGCGGCAGTGATGCTGTTCTTGAGTCCAATTTTCGCATGATGGTACTGACGCGACGCGCCGTTCGGCGGCACGACGTCCATGCAGCCCGCTTCCTTGCTCGCATCGGTAAGCGCAATCCATGCTGTCACGTGATCGTGCGGCTCGAGGCCGAAGTAGGTCGAGTCCTGATGCCACGCCGTAAACGCAGGTGTGTGCGGCTCTTTGACGAAGAACGTCGCCCAGAAAACCAGGATGTCGGGACCGATCACGTCCTCGACCGCATCGAGCACCCGCGGATGGCGCACCAGCGCGTCGACCCACGGCAGGAATGTGTAACTTCCCGAACGGTATTTCTTATGAGCTGCGGAGAGCGAGGTGCCGATCCGCGCTTCCAGTCGCTCGATATTTCTCATGTCGTCGGCTGCTTCGGCAGGAGTGAGCACGCGAATGGGAAACAGAAATCCGCTCTGGTGATAGTGACGGACTTGCTCTTCGGTCAGTGCTTTCATTCGATATTTCCAACGTAGAGGAGGGCGGGACAATTCGAACAGTATTGTATTATAATCGCAGCTACCGTATCGACATGATCATCTGATGATGCATTCGCTGCCATTGCTTGTCGCGTTTCTTCTGGCGCACGCAGTTTGCAGTGCGGCCGTCACGGAAACGTTCCCGCAGCGGCCGATTCGACTGATTGTGGGGGTTCCGCCGGGGGGCGCGGCCGATTTCACCGCACGACTCACGGCGCTGAAGATGGCCGACGCCTTCGGCCAAAACATTATCGTCGAGAACCGGGGTGGCGCCGCCGGCACGATCGCCTCGGACATCGTGGCCAAGGCGACCCCGGATGGCCACACGCTGCTGCTCTCATCGTCGACGACGCACGGCATTGGGCCGGTGCTATATAAAAAGCTGCCATACGACGCGCTCAAGGATTTCACCCACATCGGACTCATCTCCAGCGTAGCCGGGGTGATGGCGGT
>JANNPG010000453.1:0-4293 GCA_031399805.1 Betaproteobacteria bacterium
TGAGCTTCTTGCTTAGCATGCGTCCGATTGCATCGCCGGGTCCGCCGGGGCCAAACGGGACAATGAACCGGACCGGTTTATTCGGATAGCTCTGTGCCGCGCAGACAAGGGGCAGGCTCGCGGCAAGCATCGCTCCCGCCGCGACAGTGGCGCGTAGGCTCTGACGTCTAAACATCGCACACGTAATCATCAGATCACCGCCGCTGCTGCCAGGTTGTCGATATCTTCATCGGAAAGACCCAGGACGCTGCTGAGTACTTCTCGCGTGTGTTCACCCAGACGTGGCGCGGGCCGATCGTAGCCGGGAGGGGTCGCGGACAATCGCGCCGGGTTTGCAAGCATCGACACGGTTCCAGCGCGCGGGTGCGCAATGCGGACATGCATGCCACGCGCCTTGACGTGCGGATCGTCGAACACTTGCGGTATGTCGTTGAGAGGCCCGCATGGCACGCCCTGTTTGGTCAGGCTTTCGATCCATGCGTTGACGGTTTTTTGCGCGAATGCTGCTTCAAGCCGGGGCACGAGTTCATCGCGGTGCTTTACGCGCAAAGGATTGGTGCGGAATCGGCTGTCCTGAGCAAGCTCCGGCAGGCCGAGGATCGCGCACAGCTTGGCAAACTGGCCGTCGTTGCCGACCGCAACGACCATGGGGCCGTTCTGCGCCAAGAACATTTGATAGGGAACTATGCTGGGGTGGCCGGTGCCCATCCGCTTCGGAACGATTCCGCCTATCAGGTAATTCATATTGATGTGCGAGATAGTGGCAATCGTTGTATCGAGCAATGACATATCGATGTGCTGTCCTTCGCCGGAGCGGTCGCGATGGGCGAGGGCAGTCATCACGGCAAAGCTCGAGTACATCCCCGTTATGACATCACAGATCGCCAAGCCTACCTTGGCGGGACCGCCGCCCGGCAACTCATCGGGACCGCCGGTGATGCTCATAAGGCCGCTCATTGCCTGAAAGATATAGTCATAGCCGGGCCGGTTTTTGTAGGGCCCCGTTTGACCGAAGCCGGTGATGGAGCAGTACACGAGCCTGGGATTGATCTTGCGCATGGCTGCGTAGTCGAGGCCGTAGCGCTTGAGATCGCCAACCTTGTAGTTTTCGATGAGCACGTCCGATTGCGCGGCAAGCGCCTTGACGAGTTCCTGGCCACGCGGTTTCGAGATGTCGATCGTGACGGACCGCTTGCCCCGGTTGATCGACATGAAATATGCGGAGTCATCGGTTTCCACACCGGCGGAATCTTTCAGATACGGCGGGAAAGTCCTCGATTCGTCCCCATGGTGCGGTCGCTCGACCTTGATGACGTCGGCGCCGAAATCGGCAAGGCTCTGGGCGAGAAAGGGGCCGGCGAGCACGCGGCTCATATCGAGTACGCGCAAGTGTTCGAGTGCTTTTGGCATTTTGTTAAGGTCTCTGGCAATCCGGAATGACGCCGGAGCAACGTGTCCCGGGCGGCGGAACGCTAACGTCCGGTAAATTTGGGTTTACGCTTTTCCTGGAAGGCGGTGACGGCCTCCTGATGATCCGCGCCGATATTGGTGAGCGCTTCATAGGCGAGCGATGCGTCCATGATCGAGTGCGCAAGCTGCCGCAAGGGGATGTTGACACACGCCTTCGTCCACTTGATGGCCTTGGTCGCGCCGTTTGCGAGTTTGTCGGCCAGCGCGTTCACTTTGGCGTCAAGTTCATCCCGCGGCACCGCGTGATTGATCAATCCTATCCGCTCCGCCTCTTTCGCGGTCAGCAGGTCGCCGGTCAGCAGATACTCCTTGGCGCGCGCGAAACCCACGAGTTGGGGCCAGATGACCGCTCCGCCGTCGCCGGCGACATAACCCATTCTGACGTGCGGGTCGCCCAACCGGGCATCCTCGACGGCAATCGAGATGTCGCACATCAGGGCTAACGTTGCGCCGAGCCCGATGCAGTCGCCGTTGATGCGCGCGATCACCGGCTTCTCGAGGTCAAGCAGCCCGAAAATCATCTTCTTCATCTCGAGGTTCTTCCGGTTGAAGAGCTCAGGGTCGTCGATGCGCTTTTGCATCATCGGAATATCCCCGCCCGCGGAAAACACCTCTCCTGCGCCGGTGAAAATCACGACGTCGCACTCGTGATCGACCTGCACGTCGTAGAAGATACGCGAGAGCTCTTCATGCAGCTCATAGTGAATGGGATTCATCGGCGGCCGGTTTAACATGAGCGTGAGGATGCGGTCGCGACGCTCAATCTTGAAATGTTTGTATCGTGAATAGTCCATGCGGCGATTTTACTCCAGTAAAATGCCGGCGTGCTTTAAAGGCCCGGCCGCCCGGCGATTTTGAAATCGAGGTAAGCGCCAACCGCTTGGCGCGAGATTTCGGCAGTCGCTTCAAAAGCTGTTGCCGAAGCTCTTGCAGGGCGTGTAACCTGAAACTTCTGCGCAGTCCCCCATAATAAGGTTCGCATGACCACACCCATTTTGAAAAATATCCGCGTGCTGGATCTCTCGCGGGTCCTGGCGGGGCCCTTGTGCGGCCAGTTGCTCGCGGATCTGGGTGCTGACGTTATCAAGGTCGAACGTCCGGGGAGCGGCGACGACAGCCGCGCATGGGGCCCGCCTTATCTTGCCGACACCAACGGCGAGCCAACCGGCGAATCCGCTTTTTATTGCGCGTGCAACCGGGGTAAACGCTCGATTACCATCGACCTCGGCAAGCCTGCAGGGCGTGATCTCGTCAAGCAGTTCGCTGCGTCGTGCGATGTCGTGCTTGAGAACTATAAAGCCGGGACGCTCGAACGATACGGGCTCGGCTATGACGAGCTTTCAAAATGTAATTCCAGGCTGATCTATTGTTCGATCACCGGCTTCGGCCAGACCGGCCCGTACCGATCGCGGCCCGGCTACGACACTATCATCCAGGCGATGGGCGGCCTGATGAGTATTACGGGATTGCAGGAAGGCGCGCCCGGCGCAGGTCCCGTCAGGGTAGGCATAGCCCTGACCGACTTCATGACCGGGCTCTACGCCACTATTGCAGTGCAATCCGCGTTGTTGCGTCGCGCCGAG
Organism: Betaproteobacteria bacterium; assembly: GCA_031399805.1. Classification (GTDB taxonomy): domain Bacteria; phylum Pseudomonadota; class Gammaproteobacteria; order Burkholderiales; family SG8-41; genus PALSA-1004. The sequence goes on from JANNPG010000453.1 coordinate 3,054, forward strand.
ACCGGGCAGGGTCAACACATTGATCTTGCGCTCCTCGATGTACAGGTTTCGGCGCTGTCCGCCGTGGCCATGAATTATCTGGTGTCCGGGCACGTCCCCGCGCGTCGCGGCAACCGGCTGCCAACTGTTTATCCGAGCGATGCATTTCGCTGCCAGGACGGGCATTTGATGGTGATCGTCGGCAACGACCAGCAGTTCAAGCGATTTTGCGAGGCCGCCGGAATAGGCAGCCTCGTTACAGATCCCCGATTTCAAACCAATGCAATGCGGGTCAAGCACGCCGATGCGCTGTCGGCGCTGATTTCGCAAGTTCTTGCAACGCGGCGTGTCGACGAATGGCTGCCGCTGTTCGAGAAAGTGGATGTGGCGTGCGGCCCGATTAACAATATCGCGCAGGTGTTCGCGGACCCGCAGGTGGTCGCGCGGCAGATGCTGATCGAGCTCGCTCATCCGCTTTCCGGAAAAATCCCGGGCATCGCCAATCCGATCCGGTTTTCGGAGAGCCCGATTCAGTATGACCGTGCGCCGCCTTTGCTTGGGCAACACACGCACGAGTTGCTCGAAGAGGTTCTGGGCCTCACCAAGTCCGGCATAGCCGAGTTGCAGGCAAGTGGTGCCTGCGGTTGAATTTAATTTGAAAGGGTAATGAAATGGCTGCAGCAACTGATCTGGTAAAAGTCCGCCTCGAAGACCGTCCGGCGGGGCAGGTCGCCTATGTGACTGTTGACAACGTCGCGCACCGCAACCGGCTGGGCAAAAGCGGCAAGGACGAAATTGTCGCTGTGTTTACCCAGTTGGCGGCCAACGAGAATCTGCGGGTGGCAGTGCTGACGGGCGGCGGCGAAAAGTCATTCATCGCGGGTTCCGACATTTCGGAGATGAAGGATCAGGACGTTGCCGGGCAGCGCACTGTCAGCACCAAGACGCACCTCGCCTGCGATGCTATCCGGCAATTGCCGGTCCCCGTTCTGGCGCGGATCAACGGCTACTGTCTGGGATCCGGTATGGAGCTCGCTGCGGCGTGTGATATGCGGGCCGCCGCCGATCATGCGAAATTCGGCATGCCGGAAGTCAAATTCGGTCTGCCGTCGGGCATGGAAGCCTGCCTGCTGCCGCTGCTCATGGGGTGGTGCAAGACCAACGAGATCGTTTTGACCGGCGAGATGATGGATGCACAGGAGGCGTATCGATGCGGGTTCCTCGAGCGGCTGGTGCCCGCAGCAGAGCTCGATGCGGCGAT
>JANNPG010000242.1:0-5613 GCA_031399805.1 Betaproteobacteria bacterium
CGCGCTAATCTCCTCTGTAATTGCAACCCTTCGCCGGTCCGACGATGCGGCAGGCTGGGCTTTTTTGTATTGGCGCGCAGTATATCGTGACCACGGTGTGCGCAGTTGCCGCAAACGCTACAATACCCACTTCAGCCGCCATAACAACAATGTCCCGAGGTTCTTCGCATGAAACCTGCCGATTCCACCCTCACCCGCACCGGCGGGCAACCTCCGCACGAGCGTCAACAAGATAACAGCAACAGCGTGTCGGCTGCGGGCGCGCCTATGCGGTCGCATCCCCAAGGGGCCCCTGCTCCGCGCACTGGCGGGCAGATCCTCGTCGACGCGCTCAAAGTGCACGGCGTCGACATGGCGTTCGGCGTGCCCGGCGAAAGTTATCTATCCGTGCTCGACGCGTTGTACGATGCGCGCGACGCCATCAAGTTCGTGATCTGCCGCCAGGAAGGCGGCGCCGCGAACATGGCGGACGCCTACGGCAAGCTGACCGGCCGCCCCGGCATCTGCTTCGTCACGCGCGGGCCGGGTGCTACGAATGCGAGCATCGGCATCCACACCGCATTTCAGGATTCCACACCGCTGATACTCTTCATCGGCCAGGTCGATAACGAATTCACCGAACGCGAAGCGTTTCAGGAAATTGACTACCGCCGCATGTACGGGCAAATGGCGAAATGGGTCGCGCAGATCGACCGCCCCGAACGCGTGCCCGAAATGGTGAGCCACGCTTTTCACCTCGCGGTGTCGGGGCGGCCCGGGCCGGTGGTGCTGGCGCTCCCCGAAGACATGCAGACCGCCACGGCGGCGGTCGCCGACACCGCGCGTTATCAACGCGTCGCAGCGCACCCCGGTGCCGACGATATGCTGAAGCTGCGCGACATGCTCGCGCACGCGCAGCGCCCGTTCGTGATGGTGGGCGGCGGCGGCTGGAACAAAAAGGCGTGCGATGATTTCCAGGCGTTCGCAGAAGCGAGCGCGCTGCCGGTTGGCTGCACCTACCGCTGCCAGGACCTCTTCGACAACCGCCATCCGAACTACGTCGGCGACATTGCGGTGGGCATGAATCCCGCGATCGAACAGCGCATCCGCAACGCCGACCTGCTGCTCGCGGTCGGCCCGCGGCTGGGCGAATGGACGACGATCAACTACACACTGATCGACATCCCGCGGCCGAAGCAGAAATTCGTGCACGTGCACACCGGCGCCGAGGAACTCGGCCGCGTCTACCAGGGCGATCTCCTGATCAACTCCGGCATGCCGGAGTTCGCCGCCGCTGCGCGCGCGCTCACGCCAGTAAAAGCCGTGTGGGCCGAACAAACCAAAGCCGCGCGCGCCGAATACGACGCGTGGCAGAAACCGGTCAATGTGCCGGGCGCGCTCAACATGAGCGAAGTGATCCTGTATCTGAAGGAGCGCCTGCCGCCGGAATCCATACTCACCAACGGCGCCGGCAATTTCACGTTGTGGGCGCACCGCTTCTACCAGTACACCGGTTTTCGCACGCAGCTCGGGCCGACGAGCGGCGCGATGGGCTACGGCGTGCCGTCGGGTGTGGCGGCGAAACTCGTGCATCCCGATTGCCCGGTCATCGCGTTTGCCGGCGACGGCGACTTCCTGATGAACGGCCAGGAACTCGCGACCGCCGCGCAATACGGCGCGAAGGTAATTTTCATCGTCATCAACAACAGCATGTACGGCACCATCCGCATGCACCAGGAAAAACATTATCCCGGCCGCGTCAGCGGCACCAGCCTCTCCAATCCCGACTGCGCGGCACTCGCGCGCGCCTACGGCCTGCACGGCGAAATCGTCGAAAGAACTTCCGATTTCGCAGCCGCGTTCGAACGCGCGTGGAACGCCAAAACCGCAGCGCTCCTCGAATTGCGCATCGATCCCGATGCGATATCGCCGCGCACGACCTTGTCGGCCATTCGCGCAGAGGCTCTTAAGAATCAAAAATCTTGAACCGCGACGGACGCAAAGGACGCGAAGGAAAACCAGGGCAAGAATAGAAGCGAGGTCCCCTTTCAGAAGTTTTCGCCACAAACTGCCTGGCACCTGCTGTTTGCCCTTTATCCATCATTTGCTTTTCCTTTTTTGTTTTTCCTTTGCGTCCTTCGCGTCCTTTGCGGTGAAAGCTTTTCATGCTTAGATACATCAACGAAGCAGAGGTCGCAAAAATCCTGACGATGCCGAAAACCGTCGAGCTCGTCGAGGCGGCGTTAAAAGCGCGCGCAGAAGGCCGCGCGCTCGACGTGCCGCGCGTGCGTGCGCGCGCCCCTGCCGGTACGCTGCACATCCTGCAGGCCGTGGCGCCCGAATTGAAACTCATCGGCTACAAGGCTTATTACTCGAACCCGGGCAAGGGCGCGCGCTACCACGTGCACCTGATTGATACCGACAGCGGCAAGCTCGTTGCCATGATCGAGGCGAGCCATCTGGGCATGCTGCGCACGGGTGCTGCGAGCGGCGTGGCGACGCGTTACATGGCGCGCGAGAACGCCGCGACGGTCGGCATGATAGGCGCGGGCAAGCAGGCGGTCGGCCAACTTGAAGCCGTATGCGCGGTGCGCAAGATACGCGCGGTGAAGGTCTACAGCCGCGACACGGAACGCGCGCGCGTTTTCTGCTCTGAGTTAAGCGGCAGGCTCGGCGTGACTATGGAAGCCGTCGCGAGCGCCGCTGACGCGGTGCGGGGTGCCGACATCATCAACGTCATCACCAAGGCCGCGTCGCCGGTGCTGCTCGGCGAATGGCTGGAGCCCGGCCAGCATATCAACGCAGCGGGTTCCAACGCGCTCACGCGCCGCGAGCTCGACGCCGCCGCGATCATGCGTTGCGCACGCGTCGTGGTGGACTCGCGCGGCACGGCGCGCAACGAAAGCGGCGACCTGTTGCCGCTGGTGGAGAGCGGCAAGCTTGATTGGGACACACTGCCCGAACTCGGCGAAGTCATCGTGGGCCGCATCACGGGGCGCAAGTCACGCGACGAGATTACGCTCTATGAATCGCACGGCATGGGCATCCAGGACATCTACACGGGCAATTACGTGCTCGAGGTCGCACGCAATGCGGGCGTCGGCATCGATTTGCCCATCGGCGACTAGCCCTGAGCGACGCGACACGATGCTGCTGAAACTCCTTGCGCGTGACGCCGCCCGCTTGCTGGCCAACGCCGTGAGCGGCTATCCGCTCGACCTGCCGCAGGTCGCGCGCCGCACCGGCACCTGGAACCACGCCGATATCGAATGGCTAGCGACCAAGGCGCGCAACGTGCCCGGCGATTTCGCCGAAATCGGCGTGTTTCGCGGCGCGGCGTTCCGCAAAGTCGCCGACCTCGCTGCGCAGCAGGGCAAAGCGGCGCACGCGTTCGACAGCTTTATCGGCATGGACGAGCCGTCGCCCGCCGACGGCGCCAGTTATCCGAAGGGAAAATTCGATATCGGCGGCCCCGACGAGTTCGTGCGCCTGATGAACAAGGCGGGTGTTGCACGCGAGCTGTACGAGATATGGCCGGGCTATGTGCCCGACTGCTTCGCCAACGTACCGGCGAGCTTGCGCTTCTCGTTCGTCATCCTCGACGTCGATCATTACCAGCCGACGGTCGACGCGCTGCACTGGCTGCCCCAACGCATCAACGAGCATGGCATACTCGCGCTCGACGACTACCTGCCGCACACGAACGCGATGGCGAGCAAGGCAATCAGGGAATTTCTCGCCACCGACCACGGTTTCGAGAAAATCGCGGTTTTCAATCAGCAACTGATACTGCGCAAGCGGGCTTCACGTACTAATTCTTAGCCACAGAGGACACCGCGGACACCGGGTAAAGGCGAAATAGCAATTGCGGAATTCGGCGTTTTCTGAATTTGTTTTTTTCTCTGTGCCCCTGTGATTTCTGTGGCAAATTGCAGTTTTTATTTTTTTCAGGAACCCACCCATGAATTCGACGTCAGGAAAAATCGGTTTCATCGGCATCGGCGCGATGGGCACGCCGATGGCGGCCAATCTCGCCAAAGCCGGCTACAAGCTCGTCATTTACGACGCCGACCCCAAACGCACGCAGGTCCTCGCGGCTACGCGCGAAATCGAAATCGCCGACAGCCCCGCCGCGCTGGGTGCGCTATGCGCAACGGTCATCACCATGCTGCCCGACGGCAAGATCGTGCGCAAAGTGCTGTGCGGGCAGGACGACGGTTTCAAGGACTGCGTCGCGGCGACCCTCAAGCCCGGCTCGCTGATTATCGACATGAGTTCGTCGTCGCCGATCGGCACGCGCGAGCTGGGCGCGCTGCTCGAAAAGCGCGGCGTCAAGCTCATCGACGCGCCGGTGTCGAACGGAGTGAAAGGCGCGACGGCAGCCACCCTCGCCATCATGGTCGGCGGCGACCCCGCGCTGTTCGCGCAAATGAAGCCGCTGTTTGAAAAGATCGGCAGCCAGATATTTCACGCCGGACCGCTCGGCGCGGGCCACGCGGTGAAAGCACTCAACAACTACGTGTCCGCGGCGGGGTTGGTCGCCGCCTGCGAAGCGGTCATCGCGGGACGGCGCTTCGGTCTCGACGCCGGCGTCATTGTCGATATTCTCAATGCATCGAGCGGCATGAACAACACGACCAAAAACAAATTCAAGCAGCACATACTGTCGGGAACCTACGGCGCGGGATTTTTCACCGGCCTGATGGCGAAAGACGTGCGCACCGCGCTGGAAGTGCTGGAGACTACGGGAACATCGAGCCTGCTCGCGAAGCCGTGCACCGATATCTGGAACAAGATGGAACAGGACCTCGGATTCACGTCGGACCATACGGAGATGTTTCGTTACGTCGATAAGCTCCCGCCCTGAACCGCCGCCAGTGCATACGCGTCTTCGACCAGTTTAAGCGTCTGCAGATCACTACAACCCGGCAGTCCGCGCCGCCTAGTCAGCGCGTATGTTGCTTTCCCGCGCCACCCGCGTAAACTTCTCCAAATCGACCTTGAATAATGCGCTGGCTTCCTCGGGAGTGTTCCCGACAATGTCGGCGCCCACGCCGGCGAGCCGCTCCTTCACGTCCGGCAGCGCCAACGCATTGAGCATTTCCTGATTGAGCCTGACCACGATCTCGCGCGGTGTCTTGGCCGGCAGCACCGCGCCGTACCACGTGCTCATCGAGTATCCAGGCAGCCCGGACTCGGCGATAGTCGGTACGTCGGGCAAAACCGCCGCGCGCCGGTCCATGGTCACCGCAACCGCGCGCACGCGCCCCGCCCTGACGTGCGGAATGATCGGCGGCATGGTGCTGAAGCTCGCCATGACATGCCCTGCAATCAGGTCGATCGCGATCGGCCCGCCGCCCTTGTAAGGGATTGCGAGCATTCTGATCCCCGCCATATTGCTGAACATCTCACCCGCGAAATGCTCGGGACTGCCGATGCCTGCCGTGGCGTAAGTGAGTTCGCCCGGCCTGGCCTTGGCAAGGGCAATTACGTCTTTTACTGTTTTTGCCGGTAGCGAAGGATTCGCGGCCAGCACGTTCGATACGTTTGATACGACAGTGATCGGCGTCAGGTCGCGCTCGATGTCGTAGCCGAGATTCTTATAGACGGGCTTGCTCATGATGTGCGCCACCG
>JANNPG010000489.1:0-5166 GCA_031399805.1 Betaproteobacteria bacterium
CAAGCTGCCGTATGATCCGCTGAAATCGTTTGCATGGGTCGCGATGCTCGGCGTCGGGCCCAATGTGCTCGTCGTCAACCCCGGCCTGCCGGTGAATTCGGTGAAGGAGTTGATCGCGCTGGCGAAGGCGAAGCCGGGGCAATTGATCTACGCGTCCACCGGCGTGGGCAGCAACGCGCATTTCGGCACGGAGCTCTTCAAACACATGACCGGCACCAACATGCTGCACGTGCCGTACAAGGGCGGCACGCCGGCGCTGATCGATACGATCGCCGGCCAGGCGCAGCTGTGCCTGTCTTCGCTCATCCAGACGACGGCGCATATTCGTTCCGGCAAGCTGCGCGCGCTCGCCACGAGCGGCGCGAAGCGCAGTCCCATCCTGCCGGACGTGCCGACCATCAGCGAGGCCGGCGTGCCCGGTTACGAAACCGCGAACTGGTGGGGTGTTGCCGCACCGCGCGGCACTCCGGCGAATGTCGTCAACCGGCTGAACGAGGAAATCAAAGCCGTGCTACTGGCGCCTGACACGGAAAAGCGGCTGATCAACGAAGGCGCGGAGCCGGCGGTCAAGACGCCGGCCGAACTCGGCAAGTACGTCGCCGCCGAAATGGCGAAGTGGGCCGAACTCGCGCGCCTCGCGGGCATCCGCGGCGAATAACTGCCGCAACGCGAGGAACCAACACCGGGGACTTGCCTTTTATCTTCTGCCTCCCGGGGATGCCACGTTGCAAGACCGCGGAGACGCTACTTTGCGGTCGTCGCTGCGCTGGATGATGTGGATCGGGTAGCCGGCGAACCTTGCGGGTGATTGTCTTGGCATATACACATGATATAACCGATTTTTTATAGGGCCCCATTTATTCGCAGGAACAATCGGGGAAAACCGTGAAGAAACGTTCGAGAAATAAACGAATCGCGCCAATAGGTGACAACCGGCACGGGAAAGCCCCTTCAGGCTCCGGCGACGCGCTGTTGTTTCGCAACAGGGACAGCCGTTCCCCGGCTGATCCACGGTCGCTGGATTCTGAAGTCCAATCCTTGACGAACGCAAGCGCACGCTCGGACGATTCTGCCTGGACGCTGGTCTTTGGCTGCTGGGTGATCGCCAGCGTTTCAACGCTGGGCGCCATGTTTTTCAGCGAGGTCATGGAGCTGCCGCCGTGTGTCCTGTGCTGGTACCAGCGCATTTTTATGTTTCCGCTGGTGCTTCTCCTGCCGGTCGGGCTCTTCCCGTTTGACAGGAAGATCGTTCGCTATGCCCTGCCACTTTTACTGGTGGGCTGGCTCATTTCATCCTTCCACCTGCTGCTTGTCTCCGGGCACATTCCGGAGAGCATCCAGCCGTGCACGCAAGGCGTGCCGTGTAAGGAAGTTCAGATCGAGTGGTTGGGTTTTGTGACGATCCCACTGCTTTCCTTCGTGGCCTTTTCAGTCATGATCGCGTTGATGATCGCGGCGCGCTTGAGGAGTTCCAAATGAACCGAAAAACTCTATTTATCGTTTCCACCGTGGTTTTGCTGGGGGCATTCGCTGCGGGCGTCTTACTTTACAAGAGCGAGAAAATGCAGCGATGGTCGCAGGCAGGCGGACGAAACGAGGCGGCCCTCGCCCGGGACTATTCGCCCACTCTTGGCACAGCGGATGCCAAGGTGCATATCGTGGAATTTCTTGATCCCGCGTGCGAAACATGTGCCAGATTTTATCCCCACGTCAAGAATTTGATGGCGGCCAATCCGGACAAGATCAGGCTTTCGATTCGCCATGTTCCGTTCCACAGCGGCGCTGACTACGTGGTGAAAGTTCTGGAGGCCGCTCGAAAGCAGGGCAAGTACTGGCAGGCGCTGGAGGCCGTGCTGGCAACCCAGGCCGATTGGACGTCGCACCACACGGTCCAACCGGAATTGGTCTGGAGGGCGCTAGGCGGCCTGGGGTTGAATTTCGAACAGATCAAGGCCGATATGAATTCTCCCGAGATTGCCCAGCGCATCGAGCAAGATATCAACGACGCCAAAACTCTGAACGTCACCAAGACACCGAGTTTCTTCGTCAATGGCCGCCCATTGCCAAGCTTTGGTTTGGAGCAGTTGCAGAACCTGGTCAAAGAGGCGTTACAAAGCGCCTATTGATGATGCTCATTTAGCAATGATAGGCGAGCATGATGGCGACGCAGAATATGACGACGCTGCGGGTGAAGCCCTCAGAGCGCCTAACACAATGGGCGGCCCCCGTGTCCGGACGCGGAATGACGCGTGCGGCGGGTTGGCTGACAATTTGCGGTCGCGCGGGGCATAGAGGAGTAGACTATCGTTCTGCCAGCCTAAACCAGCAACGGCGAGGGTTGGCATTCAACTACATCAGGAGGCGTTTGTGTCTACAGGAACGGTGAAATGGTTTAACGCAACAAAAGGGTTTGGATTCATAGCGGCCGATGATGGTTCAAAAGACGTATTTGTGCACATCTCGGCGGTGGAGAAAGCGGGCCTGACGACATTGAAGGACGGCCAGAAAGTGGAATACGAGCTGATGAAGGGCAATGACGGCAAGTCTTCGGCGGCGAACCTGAAGGCGATGTGATCCGAACCCCTCGTAGTCACCTGCGAAGATGAATTTTATCTGGCGCTTCTACACTGATGACAATCGTCGCTGGAAATGGCAGCAGCTTTCCGTGAGCCGCGAGGTCATCACCGAGTCGCACGTGGCTTATGGCGAGTACGAGGGTTGCGTGGCCGATGCCAAAAGCAAAGGCTACGTTTTTCACCCGTCGCAGGCCCGCCTCGCCCCGAAGGGTTCTCACGCCGACCCCGTTGCCGCAAGCGGCCGGCGCGGCAAGCAACCCGCATAGCCGCGGCGGTTAACGCGGCATTTTCGGTGTGTGGGTTGGCGTTGCGATTGCTTTTTTGCCCGGCCCGCGATAGGTAACCACCGCAGCGGACACCGTGAAGCCGGCGCATCCCCCGGTTCCGGTTCGGCTTGAAAAGGGACGGGGTAACTTCGTGCTTTTTTTGTCAGCGGGTGCTGGCACTTTGACGGCGATCATTTCGCGCGGTCTTGAGCTTTCCCGGAATTCCGCTACCATGTAACGCTCACCGCTTTCCACAGTCACCCCAACACGATCGGAGAACAGCAATGCCACACGCAATTCGCATTTACGAAAACGGCGGTCCCGAGGTCATGCGCTGGGAAGCAGTCGAGGTTGGCGCGCCCGGCGCGGGCGAGGTGCGGGTGCGCAACACCGCGATCGGGCTTAATTTCATCGATACCTATCATCGCACCGGCCTCTATCCGATGCAGTTGCCGCTTACTCTGGGCATGGAGGGTGCTGGCGTGGTCGAAGCGGTCGGGCCGAAAGTGAAAGGTTTCAAGGTCGGCGACCGCGTCGCATACGCGAACCCGATCGGCTCCTACGCCGAGATATGTCTGCGCCCGGTCGAGCGGCTGGTGAAAATACCTGCCGGCGTCGACGACCGGACGGCGGCGGCGATCATGCTGAAAGGCATGACGGCGTGGTATCTGTGCAAGCGCACCTACCGAGTCAAAAAAGGTGACACGATAGTGGTGCACGCGGCGGCCGGCGGCGTCGGCCAGATTTTGTGCCAGTGGTCGAAATATATCGGCGCCACGGTGATCGGCACGGTCGGCAGCGACGCGAAAGCGGCGCTGGCGAAGAAAGCGGGCTGCAAGCACGTGATCGTGACGTCGAAGGAGGATTTCGTCGCGCGCGTCAAGGCGATCACCAAGGGCAAGGGCGTGCCGGTCGTGTACGACGGCGTCGGCAAGGACACGTTCACGGGTTCGCTCGACTGCCTGGCGCCGTTGGGCTACATGGTGAGCTTCGGCAATGCGTCGGGCGCGATCACGCAATTCAACCCCGGTATTCTGGCGGCGAAAGGCTCGCTCTATCTGACGCGCCCGACGTTGTTCAGCTACACCGCGAAGCGCGAAGACCTGGTGAAGGCCGCGCAGGACCTGTTTGCGGTGGTCAAGAAGAAAGTCGTCAAAATCTCGATCAACCAGACCTATCCGCTCAAGGAAGCGGCGCAGGCGCATCGCGATCTCGAAGCGCGCAAGACCACTGGCTCGACCGTGCTGCTGCCATAGCAGTGGTCCGGGCATCTGGTCAATTCGATGGGAATCACCCACAACGACCGGACCGTCTTTTTGCGGCTGCGCGACGCGGGTTTGCTTCCGCCGCGGCCGAGCGTGCTGGAGCTCGGGGAGGGGCAATGGTTTGGCGATGTGCCGACCGAGACGCTTTCCGAGGACATCGATGCGCTGGTGCAGGACGAGCAACTGCGCGAGGAATTGCATCAGCGCATGGTAACGATACTCTGTGGCGAATCGCCGTACCGAAGCTGGGATCTGGCCAAGCTGTTTTTCAAGGCATGCCTCAACTACCGGAAATATACGGCGATCGATTTTCACGGCACGCCGGAAGCGCGCAAGATCGACCTCAATTATCCGGTGGCCCTCGGCGAGCAATTCGACATTCTTGTAAACGCCGGTACCGCGGAGCATGTTTTCGATGTCGGCCAGTTTTTCAGGACCGCGCATGATCTGACGCGGCCGGGCGGCCTGATGATCCATGTGATGCCGTTCCGCGGCTGGTTGGAGCACGGCTTCTATAGCTTCAATTCAACTTTTTACCGGGATCTGGCGTCGGCTAACGGTTACACCATGCTCATCCACGCTTACGCCGAACTGACGCCGCCGAGACTCATCGAACTCACCCGGCGCGAGCAGATCATGGACTTGGCGGCCAATGGGCAAATGGGGAAAAATTCCACCCTCTACGCAGTGATGAGGAAAGGTGATACGGCAAACGAATTCCGTATTCCGATCCAGCATATTTATGCGCGCGAGGCGGGCTTGGCGGCAACGGAGGCCACGGCAGCTGCCGACCGCGATCGAGCGGCTGCGGCGCAGGTGAAATCGTGCTGAGCGCAGGCGAAGCGATTGCGGCCGGCCCTTATAATTACATTTCCGCATCTGCGCCTTTCACAGAATGTTCCCGGGAGATCAAAGTCATGAGATTGCTTCGTTTGATATCCGTTATTTCCGTTTCGGCGGTCGCCGTAGCGGACGGCAGCGCGCTTGCGCAATCCGATTTTCCGATGAAGTCGATACGCCTGGTGGTCGGCTTCACCGCGGGAGGAATTTCCGACGTGC
>JANNPG010000486.1:0-8847 GCA_031399805.1 Betaproteobacteria bacterium
GGTGCCGCCTTGCTCCAGATCACGTCCACCGTAGATGTGCGGGGTATCATTCCAGAATGCGGCCGGCGCGGTTGGGCGCGCATAGGCTTCATCGCGATTCGCGGCGAGCACGAGCGGATAAGCGGGATGAATTTTGTGGGCGAACAGTATCAGGCACATGGCGCAGCGCTCCAAGGCTGATTACGAAGGCATCTTATAGGGTAACGGCAGGAATTTCAGCGCCGGCCCGCCCGGCGACTTAAAGCGTACGTCGCCGCCCTGGAAGCTCGTGATGTGCATCACCGCGAGCACATCGTGGCCACCTCCGGGAGTGGGGGCGGCATTCACTATCATGCCCGTCGCCTGATCGCCGGTGTCGGCGCTATACAACTTGTCCCCGGGTTGTGGCACTTCGTCACCGGTGATGTTGGCGAGGTACATCCGCTGTTTCAGCTTGCCCAGATAGTGCATGCGCGCGACGATTTCCTGCCCCGGGTAACAGCCCTTGCTGAAGCTCACGCCGTCGATCAAATCCAGATTTGCCATTTGCGGCACGAACTGATCTTGCGTCGCCGGAACCACGAATGGAATGCCCGCATGGATATTAGTCAAGTCCCACGCCGCGGGACTGACAGGCGCGAATTCCTTGCCGAGCGCAGTTTGCAATTCGCTCGCGCGCCTGGTCGGCGCGATGATCTGTAAGCGTGTTGCATCAAGCCGCAGCAGGCTTACCTCGCGTATTGTAGTAATTGAAAGCGGAGTTGAAGGTATTGCCGTGAACATTGACTGCAACAAAGCCCCGGGGTTCGCGCCCGCGACGCCGAAAATGCGGAAATCATTACTGACGTCACGGGCGTTGACTTTCGAGCGCAGGATATACATCGATAAACGTCTGCATATCGACTCGCACAACGCGCGCGGTAATTGCATCAAGTATCCGGTATCGTCGCGCCACAGCAAAAAGCTTGCGAGCATTCTGCCCTTGGGCGTGTTGTAGCTGCCGTATTGTGCGCGTCCGGACTGGAGGCCGTTGACGTCGCAACTTAATTGCCCGTGCAGGAACGACTGCGCATCTGCACCGGAAAAATTGATCAATCCGAACTGCGGCAGGTTTGCGAAGCGGGTGTCCGCGATTCCCGACTGGGTTGCGGGGAACTCGGCGTTGGGGGCGTCGGTGGCGGTCGGTGCTGTGGCCATCAGAACTCCGTTTCGCTATTCGGACCGGCCAGGGCGCGAGTTAATTCACACTGGAGCAAATATTTATCGGTCATATTTCGGTGTTTTCTATTAAATTGCTTTAAAAATCATTCGTTTACGAAAAATATATCTATTTTATAGATTTGACAGTATTTTAGACCTTGATTCTAATACGTAAATAGCGGTTTGTTCCGCTGCCTCGCAGTCAAGGAGGGGCATGAAAAGATCGTTCTATGAGATGCTCGGGATCACGCACGACGCTGATCAGTCGCAGATTGATGCTGCGTACGGGTTGGTGACCGCGAGGCTGAACGCGACAACCAACCTGCGTGGCGTTGCGGAAGCGGTTGCCGAAGCGCGGTTGATTCGGGATGGGTATCAAATCCTCTCGAATCCCGAGAAGCGCGCCCGTTACGATGCGAAGCTGCGCGCCGATGAGACCGGTGTAAAACTGATGTTCATGCCCGAGGACAGTTCGGCGCGCCGCAAGCTCGGCGTGCAAACCGCGGTGTTAGCCGGACTTGCGGCGGTGCTTGGCGGCATTCTCTACCATAAATTGGCGATCAAGATGGATGAGGTGCGGGTCGAGCACGTGCAGGCAGTGGCGCGGCATAAGGACGAGCAGCCCAAAGCGGTGGTCATCGATACAACACCTTCGCAGCCGGCAGTGGCAGACGCGGCAAACGACGCCCCGAAGCGTTAGATGTTAGTTGTCCACGTCGGCGCGTGGCGTACGCCGACACCCGCCTTACAATATACCCGGTGCTAAGGATAAGCCTGCGTTCGTCACGGCTTCTCGCCGTGATCCTGGCGTTTGCGCATGGCGCTGCAATCGCCGCTGTGCTCCTGGTCGATATCCCGTTTCTGGTCAAGGCTATCTTTATAACGGGCTTAGCCGTTTCCTGGTTGTTCTATGTCAGGCGACAGGTGCTGCTGTTGACGGCCGATTCGGCGGTGGCGATCGAGATCGGCAGCGACAATCAACTCAGCGTCCAGACGCGCCGCGGCGAATGGAGCGAATGCGAAGTTCTAGGCAGCACGTACGTAACGCCGTATTTGACCGTCCTGAATTTGCGTCACTCCGATGGCGGCGCGACTAGGCGAATTGTCGTCCTGCCCGACAGTATCGACGCCGGGGATTTCAGAAAATTGCGCGTGTGGCTGCGCTGGAAAGAGGACGTCCCGGCAACCTGAGTGCTGCCAGAGCGTGATAAAGCCGGTAAAATATCCGTTTTCCGCAACAATTGAACGTCCCGGCAATCCTGCATAATCCGCTTGCAATTACACAGCCGTAGAAAATATTGATCACATGAACCAGAAAATCAGCATGACAAAAGGCGCCGACCCGTCGGAAACCCTGGCGTGGAACATGAAACTCCTTGCGCATCACGAATTGGACGGATTCGGCGGCATGGGCGAGGGCATGAATATGCAGCTTGCGCCAGACGGGCGGCGTATTCTGTGGCTCGCCCACGAATCGGCGCCGAAGAATTTTTCCGGTGTGGATGTCAGTGATCCGCGCAATCCCAAAGTGGTGGTGCAAACCGAGTTGCCGCATCGCGGCATGCGCTCGAACTCGCTGGATGTCGTCGGCAATACGCTGACGGTGGCTTACCAAACGACCAAGGTCGGCGAAAAGCCGGCGGGCTTCGATATGTTCGACGTGAGCAAACCGGAGCAGCCGACGCTGATCTCGCATTTCGACGCGTCGGGCGCGCATTCGCGCGGCGTACACGTGCTGTGGTTTGCGGATGGCGAATATGTACATATGAGCTCCGGTGCGCCGGACTTTCAGCCGCGCAGCCCGAAGGATGACCAGTGCTATCGTATTATCGACGTGCGTAATCCATCGCGCCCGCAGGAGGTGGGACGCTGGTGGGCGCCCGGCACTCGCGAAGGCGATGCAGAGCCGTCGCCGCGCTGCAAGGTCGGCGAATTCCCGGTCGGTTACGCCGGCTTTCGCGCGCACAATACCAACGTTTATCCGGAGCGCCCCGATCGCGCATATGTCGGCTACCTCGATTACGGCGCGGTGATACTCGATATCAGCGACAAGGCGCGGCCGAAGGTCGTGTCGCGCTGGAGCAACTGCCCGCCGTATCTCGGTTTCGCGCACACGATGCTGCCGTTATTCAAGCGCAATCTGCTGGTGATGACCGATGAATCAGTGGTCGATGGCGCAGGCGATTGGCCGAAGCTGGCATGGGTTCTCGATGCGCGGTGCGAAACGCATCCGGTATCGATCAGCACTCTGCCGATGCCGTCGGCCGCAGCGTTCGGCAAGCGCGGCGGGCGTTATGGCGCGCATAATCTGCATGAAAACCTGCCGACGCCGACGTCGTGGAAATCCGACGATATCGTCATCGGCACGTTTTTCAACGGCGGCGTGCGCGCGTTCGATCTCTCCAATCCGTACCAGCCGCAGGAAGTCGCCTACTATGTTCCGGGCGCGCCGAAGTTGTCGCCCGTGGGCGCGATCCAGTTGAACGATGTGTTTGTCGACGATCGTGGCATCGTGTTCACGGTGGACCGGCTCGCCGGCGGTCTTTACGCGCTGGAAATGACGATCTAAAGAGCGCGCAAACGCGGGCGGCAGATGGCGAACTCCATGGTGCGCGATCCGTTCGCCGGCAAAATCCCGGTGACCGTCGTTACCGGCTTTCTTGGCAGCGGCAAGACGACGCTGCTCAATCATCTGCTCTCCCGGCCGGAACTCGCGCGCAGCGCGATAATTGTCAACGAGTATGGCGAACAGGGCATCGATCACGATCTGATCCGGTTTGCCCAGGAAAAGGTGCTGCTGCTGGAGAACGGATGCGTGTGTTGCGCGCTGCGCGGCGACCTGCAACAGACATTGCGCGACCTGTTTCTCGCGCGCCGGCAGGGCGAGATCGGCGATTTCGAACGCGTGCTGCTGGAGACAACCGGACTTGCGGATCCCGCGCCGGTGCTGCAGACCTTGCTGTCGGATACGCTGCTGCTCGGGCAATTTCGCCTGAACGGCGTGGTGACATGCGTTGACGCTTATCATGCGCTCGGGCAATTTAAAACTCACACCGAGGCGCTGAAGCAGGCCGCGCTGGCCGATCGCGTGGTTATCACCAAAGCGGATCAGGTCAGCGCCGATGCGCTTGTCGTATTAAGGGCGACGCTGGCCAGCCTGGCGCCGCTTGCAACAATCGGGCTTGCGCGGCACGGCGTAATCGATCCGGAGTTCGTGACCGACATCGGGCTTAAGGATGCGCGCGCAGATTCAGCGCGGGTCGAACGCTGGCTGGGCATGCCGCAACGCGAGGGCGTCGATGCGCATCAACCGCACGATTCCGCGATCAACACGTTCACGCTGCGCTTCGAGCGGCCTTTTTCCGGGCACGCGTTCGAGCGGTGCATCGAAGTGCTGACCGCATTGCGCGGCGCCGACTTGCTGCGCGTCAAGGGGTTGATCAATGTTGCCGGGGAAGCAGGCCCGCTCGTGGTGCAGGGCGTGCAGCATCTGTTTCATCCGCCGGTGGCGTTGGCCGGCTGGCCCGGCGCTGACCATGCGTCAAGACTCGTATTTATAACGCGCGGTATTTCGCGCGAAGTCGTCGCCGGACTGTTCAGCGCGGTGACGGCGGTTGCGGCGAGGGTCGATTGACGGCGCGCAGCCGCTCGCCTATTTGCCTGTCGCTGACTTGCGCACCGTCGGCGACGCGGCCGCTTGCGCAGACGCCGGTGCTGGTAACGGATCAATTAAATTGACGTTTACAAAGCGCAGGCGATAATCTCACTTTTCACCGTAGTTCTACAGGTTCCGGGCATGCGAATTCAGGACAAGATTTATATCAACGGCGGCGCGTTCAATATGCTGGCACTGTTGGCGATGGTCGGCATCGCGTGCTGCCACGCCGCGTATCCCGACCGTCCGGTAGTACTGATACTACCGTTTCCGGGAACGGGCTCGACCGATATCTCCGGCATCCCGCGCATCAGCAAGCTTCTTCGCATCATGCAGAACGTGTCGGCGCCGTCGCTAACCGACAACATGGTGCAGCAACTCCAGCAGACTATGGCCGGCGCGCTCGGTCAGCCGGTCAACCTGCTGCGGCGGGCCAGAGGAAAAACCAACGCCGGCACGCGCTACGTCGCGCAGTCCGCGGCCGATGGCTACACCCTGTTGTTCGCCGACAATCCGACCATTACCGTGTTTCCTGCGCTGGATCCAAGCGTGACGTTCGATACGTTGCGGGATCTCGTGCCGGTCGCCATGTTCGCGCGCATGCCGATCGCGCTGATTACTGTCGCGGATCGCCCGCAGGAGAGCTTGCGCGAGGTGATCGAGCGCGCGCGGCGTTTACCGGGCAGTATCAACTATGCATCGGCGGGGGATGGATCGACTTCGCACCTGACGGGTGAATTATTCGCCGCGATGAGCGGGGCGCAAATCGTGCACGTCAATTACAACGGCAGTTTGCCCGCGATGAATGCGGTGTTGACGGGGCAGGTGGAACTCGGTTTTGTGCCGCTGCCGGCAGTGCTGCCGTATCTGGGCGGCGGCAAGATCAGAATTATCGCCATGGCGTCGGGCGCGCGCCATCCGGCGGTAGCCGACATACCGACGATCGCGGAATCAGGAGTAGCGGGCTTTGACGCGAGCGGCTGGTTTGGCATATTCGCGCCCGCGCGCACGCCGGACAGCATCGTGTCGCTGCTCAATTACGGTATCAACCGCGCGTTATCCGAAGACCTGCTCCAGCGCTCGCTGCTCGCGCAGGGTATGCTGCCGGCGCCGGGCTCGAGCGAGGAATTTCGCGCGCAGGTCGCGAGTGACCGCGAGCGCTGGACGCGCGTATTGAAAACCATCTCAATCAAGCGCTGATCAGGTTCTGCGTTTGCGCGTCGATACCGTATTGGCGAGGATGCCGATACCCTCGATTTCGCATTCGACGCGATCGCCGTTTTGCAAATACCAGGTGCCGGGTCCGTGGTAGCCCATGCCGGTACCTGCCGGCGTGCCGCTCGAAATCACATCGCCCGGCTCGAATCCCGCATGGGAGTACCAGGCGATTTGCGCGGGGATATTGTAAATCTGGTTCCGCGTGTTCGAGTCCTGTCGCACTGCGCCGTTGACGCGGGTGACAATGCGCAGGTTGTGCGGATCGGCAATTTCGTCCCGGGTGACGATCCACGGCCCGAGCGGAGCGGCGGTCGGGAAATTCTTGCCGATGCAGATATTGCCTTCTTTGCGTTCCGCAAACTGCACGTCGCGGCACGACAGATCGTTCATGATCGTGTAACCGAATACGCAATCGTACGCCTGCTCGGGCGGCACATCGCAGCATTCGCGGCCGATCACGATCGCGAGTTCATTTTCGTAGTCGAAGGTTTCCGTCCACGCCGGTCTACGCACCGTTGCGCCGTGCGGCACGATGCCGCTCGTCAGTTTCACGAAGCCGGCGACGCGGGTATAGACTTGCCCCGCGCCTTCCGCCGCGTGATCCGCGTAGTTCTTGCCGACGGCCATGATCTTGCCGGGCCGCAGCGGTGCTTCCAGCGTTACGGCATCCAGCGCGAACACCTGCGGCAATTGTTCGCCGCGCTTGAGTGCCGCTTCGGCGTCGGCGACAGCGGATCTGACGCTGTTCAGTCCGGCGTCACCGATCTGTATGCATTCAAGCAACGTCGCCGGCAACTTGCGGCCGCGCAGCGCGCTGATATCGAGCACCCGCTGGTCGGCGAGCAGTGCGCCGAAATGACCGGTGCGGGCACGCGCAGGGCGGAACGTCAGCAGCTTCATGTTTTCTCCTCGCGGGCGGTAGATTCCTCCGGTGGTCGCACGCGGCGGAACATCGCAAGCAACGTCAGATCATAGACGATTTTGAGTCCGCCGCAGATAACGAGCGGCCACCCGAACGGCGATAGTGCCAGCAGCCAGCCGGCGAACATCGGGCTCACGGCGGCGGCCAGGCTGCGCGGCACGGCGGTCACGCTCGCGGCCGCGGCGCGTTCGCCGGGGGTCACCACGGCCATCACGTAAGACGTGCGCGTTGGCACGTCCATCTGCGACAGCGCCGAGCGCAGCATCAGGAACAGCAGCGCGAGGGGCAGATTAGGCATCAGCGGCACCATGATCAGGAAAACGTTCGCCGGCAGATGGGTGAACACCATCGTATTGATCAGGCCGAAACGGCGCGCAAGCCGCGCGGCGGCGAGCTGCGAGAATGCGCTCAATATCCCGGTCCAGAAAAATATCGACGCGGCGGTCACCACCGAAAGTTGAAAACGATCGAACAGCCACAAGGCGAGCAGCGATTGCACGGCAAATCCGCCGGCGAACGAATCGAGACTGAATACGGCGGCCAGCGTGTAGACCATGCGTTTCGATTTGCCGAGCGGCGTGCTCGGCGCGGCGCCGTGCGGCTCGATTTGCGGCGACAACCGCCGATACAGCAGCAGGCACATAAAGCCCAGACCGCCATAGCCCAGAAACATCATCTGCACCGCGAATTTGGCATCGATGGCCAGCCATTGCTGTCCCAGCGCCGGCAGCGCCGCCGCCAGCGCGCCGATTGCACCGATCAGCGCACCTGCCAGCGTGTAACGCGCAAATAACGCCGTGCGATGCTCGGCATCGACCGTACGCGCCAGCATGGCATGCTCAAGCGGTCCGAATACGCTGACATCGCCGGTTGACGGATTGATCGTGCCGACGGCCGCGATCACCAGCAGCGGCCAGAAATCGGTGGTCAGGATGAATGCGATACCCGTCGCCATCATGAGCAGCGCCGCCATTTCGAGCAGCGTGCGTTGCCGGTAGCGATGCGCGATCAGGCCGACGCCGAGCGTCATGAGCCCGGAGCCCAGCAGGGTTGCGGTAACGATCGCGCCGATTTCGAGCGCGCCATAACCGAGTACGGTCAGATAGTACGGCAGCAGCAGGCTGACGTAGCCGTCGCCGAACGCACGTAATCCGCGCGCCGCCAGCAGCAACCGGGCGTCGGGCAACACGCCGGGTGGAATTAACCTGGACAGGAGGGTCGGGCGCGGCATGGAAAGTTGAGCCTGAGCGTAACAAGAAACGCTGCGCGACGCGAGCACGAGCGCGGTTTGCCGGCGCAGAATGTTGTTGGTAGTATCGGGGACGAAATTAAGGAGAATGAAATGATCGACGTTTACAGTTGGCCGACGCCCAACGGCCACAAAGTGCATATCATGCTCGAGGAATGCGGTTTACGCTATCGCGTGCACGGGGTGAACATCCGCACCGGTGAACAGTTCGAACCGGAGTTTCTCAAAATCAGCCCGAATAACCGCATTCCGGCCATCGTCGACAGCGATGGTCCGGACGGCAAGCCGATTTCATTGTTCGAATCCGGCGCAATCCTGATGTATTTTGCCGGCAAAACAGGAAAATTCCTGCCGCGCGACCTGCATGAGCGCTACGCCGCGCTGCAATGGCTGATGTGGCAGATGGGCGGCGTCGGTCCGATGTTTGGACAGGCCAACCACTTTCGGGCATATGCAGTCGATAAGATTACCTACGCGGTCGAGCGGTATACGAATGAGGCGAACCGGCTGACCAATGTGCTGAACACCCAGCTTGCTGATTCGTCGTACCTGGCTGGCGACGAGTATTCGATTGCCGACATGGCGGTGTTTCCGTGGATGCGCAATGCGGACAAGCGGGGCATC
>JANNPG010000573.1:0-2201 GCA_031399805.1 Betaproteobacteria bacterium
CGGCTCACCCGGCGCGCGCATGATGACCCGCGGCGACAAGGGCACGGTCTTCGTCGGCACGCGGATCATCGGCCGCGTCTATGCCGTGATGGATAGGGGCGGGAAACGCGAGTCCAAGATCCTCGCCGAGAAACTCGTCCAGCCGAACGGCGTCGTGTTCCACAACGGCTCGCTCTACGTCACGGCGATCAACAGGGTGTTCCGCTATGACAACATCGAAGCGAACCTCGACAGCATCCCGCAGCCGGTCGACATGACCGAGGCGTTCAAGCTGCCGCCCGAAGTGCACCACAACTGGAAGTTCACCGCCGTCGGTCCCGACAATAAAATCTACTTTCAGGTTGGATCGCCATGCAACCTCTGCGAAATCAACCCGGGCGTGCACGGCCAGATCCGCCGCTACAATCTCGACGGCTCGGGCATGGAGATCGTGGCGCGCGGCGTGCGCAATAGCGTCGGCTTCGATTTTCATCCTAGGACCGGCGAACTGTGGTTCACCGACAATGGCCGTGACTGGGGCGGCGAGGTTGGCTTTGAGGAGGAACTCAATCGCGTGCCCGCCAACATGATCGGCGCGCACTTCGGGTTCCCGTATTGCCATGCCAACGGCCAGCCCGACCCGGACATAAAGGTGCCGAATCCGTGTGCCAACGTCGTGCTGCCGGTCGTCACGCTTGGCGCCCATACGGCGGCCCTCGGCATGCGCTTTTATACCGGCAAGATGTTCCCGGCGGACTACAACGGCGCGATCCTGGTGGCCCGTCGCGGCTCGTGGAACAAGTCCGAAAAGAGCGGCTACGACGTGCTGAGGGTTACGGCTACCGCCGACGGCAGGAATCCGCAGATTACGCCGTTTGTGACCGGCTTCCTCGATAAGGCGAAGAACGATTTTTGGGGCCGCCCGGTCGACGTCATGCTGATGCCAGACGGGTCGGTGCTCGTGTCCGACGAGCAGATGGGCGCCATCTACCGGGTGAGCTACAAAAAATAGATGTCACCGTTCGATACGGCGCGGCGGATGAGGGTCGTCCGCCGCGCCGTTTCTTTGCTGGGGATCGCATTCGCCGCCGGCGCCGCGTTCGCCCAGCCCACAGGCGATCCGTCGCGCGGCATAGCCAGGTCGGCTGCCTGCAGCACCTGTCACGGCACGCCGGAACGCGCGCCGCTTGCCCTCACGCCCTCCCTCGCCGGACAGCCGGAGCAGTTCCTGGTGCTGCAAATGTTCCTGTTGCGCGAGGGCCTGCGCGACGTGCCGCAGATGGCGGGCATGCTCAAGGGCGTTACCGACCAGGATTTCATGGACATCGCCGCGCACTACGCCCGGCAGGCTCCCCCGCGCAGCAACGGCAAGCCGGACCATGTCCTGCGCGCACGCGGCGCGGGGCTGTCGCAGGCAATGGGTTGCGGCAGCTGCCATCTCAAGGACTACCGCGGCCAGCGGCAGGTCCCGCGGCTCTCAAATCAGCAGGAAGACTATCTCGCTGCGTCCCTGAAAGCGTATCGCGACAACCAGCGCTCGGGCTCCGACACCAGCATGAACGGGATCATGTACCAGGGGACGGACAGCGACATCCAGGCGCTGGCGCATTACCTCGCCCATCAATAGACCGGGACGGCCGCCGTCGTGGTGTATACTGGTATTGAATTAAAAATACTGCGCGACGACGATCGAGACGTCGACGCAGGACGACGAAGCGCAGATCATTTATGGAGAGCACCACGCGATCGCTCACCGATCAGGATATCGAGACACTTGCGTATTATCTCTCGAGCCTGAAGTAGGCGAATTTCAAGCCGGATTCCCGCGTGAAGCCCACCGCACCGATATCCGCAGCGCTGACACTGGCGTTGACGGCGCTTGCCGGCAGCGGCGTCGCCCAGCAGACGAATCCTGCGCCGCAACCGGCGCGGCTGCCGGAAGTGGTGACCAGCGCAACCCGCACCGAGCGCGACAGTTTCGACCTGCCGGTCGCGATCGACAGCGTGGACAAAAGCGTGATCCAGGAAGGCCGGCCGCAGGTCAATCTTTCCGAATCGCTCAATCGCGTGCCCGGTATCACGATACTCAACCGCCAGAACTACGCGCAGGACCTGCAGATCTCGTCGCGCGGCTTCGGCGGGCGCTCGACCTTCGGCGTGCGCGGCATCCGCCTCATTGCGGACGGCATACCGGCGACGATGCCCGACGGCCAGGCGCAGGC
>JANNPG010000618.1:0-17078 GCA_031399805.1 Betaproteobacteria bacterium
CATGGGGATTCCCGCGGGGGGGTAGCCCCGGCCACTCGCCTCATTTGTTTACGGGCGCGGGCTTGCCGCCTGCGCTACCTGTATTTTAAAATGCGCTTTTAATCAAAGATTCCTTAGCATGTTTCCCATTGCGTGCCGAAGGCCTTGAGTTGCGCGGACGCGCAGTAGAGCGGAAAGTGGCCGCGCAGGAAAATCTGCGAGCTGCGTTCGTACGCCGCGCTGCGGATGTTCACACCCGCCGCGGTTACAGACGCGGCGATGCGCGCGCGCAGCACGCCGGCGGGATTGCGCATGTGGACGACGGTCACGCGCTCGGTGGCGCCGAGAGCCGGCAGGCCGCGCGCGAACTTATTGGCGACCGTGCCGGGCAGCAGGCAGGCCACCGCGAGGCAGCAACCGCCGGTGACGGCCAGCGAGTTGTGCGTCGTCTGCGGCGTGAAATAGCGCACCGTGATGTGCTCGCCTTTTTCCGGCGGCGCGACCATGCAGATTTTCGGTATCGTTTCGCTGCGCGCGAGGTCTTCCGCGCACATCGCTTCGCCGTTTTTGCTGCGTAACCCCATCTTCAGACCCGCTTCAACCCAGATCGACTGCAGGCGCTGCTTCAACGCCTGGTCGCGCGCAAGCTCCTCGACCGCCTCGTGACCGGTTTTGCCGAGGTCCGCCGCGCTCACGATGACCATCGGCACCGCCACGTCAACGCAGGAGGCGTCGACTCCGGCGAAGCGATCGAGGACGTTGCCGGTCGGCAAGAGCTTGCCGGTCTTGGCGCCCACCGGGTTGCGCAGGCTCAGTTCGACGCCTGGGAAGGCGCCCATCACGCCCGGGATTTTCGTATCGGCCGGAATGCAAGGCGTGCCATCGGGCGTTTTAACCGTGGCGTCTGTGGTGACGCGCGTGTTGGTATTGAATATCCGCATCACGGTGGTGCCGACGGATGCTTTGAAGATGCCGGTATCGAGCGCGTACATCGTTAGCGCCGCCGACATGTTGCCGCAGTTGACGCTCCAGTCGATCGCCGACTTATCCGCGGCAAGCTGCGCCAGCGTGCTCGTGATGTCGGCATCGGCGTTGGGTGAGCGATCGACGATGAACACCTTGTTGCTGGTCGAGGGGCCGCGGCCGAGGCCCGTGGTCTGTTTGTTGCCCTTGACTTCACCGGCGGGCGGTACGCCCATCATCCAGCGGATCGCTTCTTCGCGCAGCGCCGGCTCGGACGGCAGATGTTCGTGCCAGAGGACGATGCCGGTCGAGGTGCCGCCGCGCATGTGATAGACCGGGAGTTCGAGCACACCGTTGACGATGCGCGGCACGAACCCGGCCAGCGCCGGGTTGGGCAGGCGCCCGCGCAACGCGGGTGCGACGTCTTGCGGTCTTGCGTTCATGATTTGTTGCCGCGCATAGGTTGGCTGTCCGTCAGCTACTGCTTGCAATCGCCGAGGCGCCTGACAGTCATCGCTTGCGTCATGGTCATGCCTTCCATGTTCATGGTCATATCCATCGTCATGCCGGTCGGCGTCATTGCGCCCTTGACTGCGCCATCGAGTTTTTGCGGCTTTGAGCAAAACATCTTGTAGGAGAATTGCCCGCCGCTCTGAATGAGGTCCTTGATCTGGCAATCATTACCGGGACCCTGCGGCATTTCGTATGCCTTGCTGCCATCGACGTCCTTCGCGCCGAGGCAGCGCTGAAACGTCTGCGCCGGCATATTGGCGGGCGCGCCTTGCATGTTCATCTTGACCGTGTATTCATACAGTCCGGGCGTCATGGCGGCGGCGGCCGTCAGCGGCAGCGCGAGCAACAGTGTGGCCAGTGCGGTGACGCAGGTCATGTTTCGTTTCATGGGGATCCTTTCGAAAAATCAAATAACGAAGAGGTCGACGAATTCGTCGACCGGGGTGGCTTCGAGTTTTTTCTGATCACGGCAGACTTCAAGTATTTTCGCCTGCTGTTTTGCCGGGAAGCGCCGCGCGAGGTTCGTTTTGTATTTGGCTTCCAGCAGTGGTATGCCGTCCTTGCGGCGGCGCCGATGGCCGATCGGATATTCGACGACGACGTTCCCGGTCTTGCTGCCGTCCTTGAAGAACACCTGCACGGCGTTGGCAATCGAACGTTGTTTGGAATCCAGGTAATCGCGGGTCCATTGTTTGTTCTCGACGCAGACCATTTTCGCGCGCAGCGCATCGACGCGCGGATCCTGCGCGACGCCGTCTTCGTAATCGGCGGCTGTCAGATTGCCGTTCATGAGTCCGATCGCAGTCATGTACTGGATGCAGTGGTCGCGATCGGCCGGGTTATTGAGCGGGCCTTTCTTGTCGATGATGCGGATTGCCGATTCGTGCGTCGTGATCACGACTTTTTTGATGTCATCCAGGCGATGCCCGACCTCGGGATGCAGTTGCACTGCGCATTCGACCGCGGTCTGTGCATGGAACTCTGCAGGAAATGAAATCTTGAACAGCACGTTTTCCATTACGTATGAGCCATACGTGCGCGAGAACCTGAACGGCTTGCCCTTGAACAGCACGTCGTAGAAGCCCCAGGTTTTCGCGGTGAGCGCGGAGGGGTAACCCATCTCGCCCTTGAGCGCCATCAGCGCGAGCCTGACCGCGCGGCTGGTGGCGTCTCCCGCCGCCCACGATTTGCGCGAGCCGGCATTGGGCGCGTGGCGGTAGGTGCGCAGCGACTGGCCATCAATCCACGCGTTGGATACCGCGTTGACGACTTCGTCGCGCGTGCCGCCCAGCATCGCAGTGACGACGGCGGTGCTCGCGACCTTGACCAGCACCACGTGATCGAGACCCACGCGGTTGAAGCTGTTTTCGAGCGCGATCACGCCCTGGATTTCGTGCGCCTTGATCATCCCGGTGAGCACGTCGCGCATGACAAGCGAGGGCTTGCCGCCGGCGACGCGGCTGCGCGAGTGGTAATCCGCGGCGGCGAGGATGCCGCCCAGGTTGTCCGAGGGATGGCCCCATTCGGCGGCAAGCCAGGTGTCGTTGAAATCGAGCCAGCGAATCATGCAGCCGATATTGAAAGCCGCGGCGACCGGGTCGAGCTGGAACAACGTGCCCGGCACTTTGGCGCCATTAGGCACCAGGGTTCCCGGCACGATCGGGCCCATCAGCTTGGTGCACGCAGGGTAGGACAGTGCTTCGAAGCCGCAACCGAGCGTGTCCATCAGGCATAGCCGCGCGGTGTTATAGGCCTCCAGGCTCGTGATCCTGTGCTTCAACGCATAATCGGCAATGTCGAGGATGACCTGGTCGGGCTGCGGGCGCACGTTCGTTGCTATAGGGCTGGACATGGTGGCTCTTGGTTATGAAATTAACGGATTGATCAGAATTTGAGGTTGAAGTATGCGCCGAGTTTGACCATGGCGAGATACAACAGCGCCGTGAGCGCACAGTTGATGGCCAGCGCCAGATAGAAGCCGATGCCGTTGCGCAGCATTACCGGCAGCAGGAGAAACATCGGTAACGAGGGCAGCACAAACCAGAACGTGGCCTCGGAATGCGCGGCAATCCGCGGAATGTCGTTCGTCTCGTTGTAGATCCAGATCATGCCGAGCACCGATATGAGCGGCAGCGACGCAATCAGCGCGGCGAACGCGGGGCTGCGCTTGGCGATCTCCGATATCAGCGTGATGATGACGGCGGACAGCAGGGTTTTTACAATCACGAATCCCATACTTGGTCTCCGGCAATTAGATCAAAATCTTGAACCGCGAAGGAAAAAATTCGTTTACTACTTCCAGGTCTTGAACCGCAAAGGACGCGAAGGACGCAAAGGAAACCCAGTGCAGGAAAAAAGATGAATAGGCCAACTTCAACATCTCGTTTCTCCTATGCGTAATAAATATGTATTTACAATTAACTTTTGCGCTTTCTTTCCTATTTTACCTTCGCGTCCTTCGCGTCCTTTGCGGTGAGGCTGTTATTTTTGTTTTGCCGCTTTACCACGCTCGCCGATCGGCACGAATTTGCACGACTCGGGGCCGGTGTAATTCGCGGTCGGACGGATGATCTTGCCGTCGATGCGCTGCTCGATGACGTGCGCGGCCCAGCCGCTGGTGCGGGAAATCACGAATATCGGCGTGAACATTGCGGTCGGCACGCCCATTTTGAAATACGATACTGCCGAGAACCAGTCGAGGTTGGCGAACAACTTCTTCTCGCGCCCCATCACGGCTTCTATGCGGTCGGCAATGTCGAACATCGCCATGTCGTTGCTGTCTTTCGACAGCTTGCGCGCGACTTCCTTGATGATCTTGTTGCGCGGGTCGGCGATGGTGTAGACGGGGTGGCCGAACCCAATCACGACTTCCTTGTTGGCGACGCGCGTCACGATGTCGGTTTCGGCGGCATCGGGATTCGCGTAGCGGTTCATCACCTCGAACGCCACTTCGTTGGCGCCGCCGTGCTTGGGGCCGCGCAGCGCGCCGATGCCGCCGGTGATCGCGGAATACATGTCCGCCCCCGTGCCGGCGACGACGCGGCAGGCGAAAGTCGACGCGTTAAATTCGTGCTCGGCATACAGGTTGAGCGACGTGTGCATGGCGCGTATCGATTTGGCGCCGGGCGGTTTGCCGTGCAGCATATGCAGGAAGTGGCCGCCGATCGAATCGTCGTCGGTTTCGACTTCGATGCGGCGCCCGTTCTGGCTGTAGTGAAACCAGTAGAGCAGCATCGAACCGAACGCTGCGATCAGGCGGTCGGCGATGTCGCGCGCGCCGGGAACCGTGTGCTCGTCCTTCTCCGGCAAAGCGGTGCCGAGCACCGAGCAACCGGTGCGCATGACGTCCATCGGGTGCGCGCCCGCGGGTATGCATTCGAGCGCGGCCTTCACCGCATGCGGCAATCCGCGTAGTGCCTTGAGTTTGAGTTTGTAATTGGCGAGCTGGGCCGCGTTCGGCAGCGTGCCGTGGATCAAGAGATAGGCGATTTCCTCAAATTCACATTCATCGGCGATGTCGAGGATGTCGTAGCCGCGGTAATTGAGGTCGTTGCCGGTGCGGCCGACTGTGCACAGCGCAGTGTTGCCGGCGGTGATGCCGGACAGCGCGACGGATTTTTTTGGCTTGAAGCCGGCGGGGGTGTCGTTTCTGCTCATAACGTTCTCCTTGCCTGAAGCGGTGGTTCGATGCGCGGACCGGCGACCGAGTATGCGCAAAAAAGGCGGATCCATTTCCGGTGGCCGCCTTTCATTCAGCGCATGTTTAGAGTGCCTAACCCAGCAGGTGTTTGACGCCTTCGCGCTCTTCGTGCAGTTCCTTCAGGGTCGCCTGTATGCGCGCGCGGCTGAAGTCGCTGAGGTCGATGCCTTTGACGATTTCGAATTGGCCGTTCTTGCACGTGCATGGATAGCCGAACATTACACCTTCGGCGATGCCATAGCTGCCGTCGGCAGGCACCCCCATGCTGACCCAGTCGCCGTCGGACGTGCCGCTGACCCAGGTCCGCATATGGTCCATGGCGGCATTGGCGGCGCTTGCGGCCGACGACAGGCCGCGCGCTTCGATGATCGCGGCGCCGCGCTTCTGGATGACCGGGATGAAAGTATTTTCGAGCCACGCCTGGTCGTTGATCTGCGACCATACTTTTTTGCCATCCGCTTCGGCCTGAAAAAGATCGGGGTACTGGGTGGCGGAATGATTGCCCCAGATGGTCATTTTTCTGACGCTCGAAACGGGTTTGCCCACTTTTTGTGCGATCTGCGTCAATGCGCGGTTGTGGTCGAGCCGCATCATGGCGGTGAATTGCGCGGGATTCAACTTGGGCGCGTTTTTCATCGCGATCAGGCAGTTCGTGTTCGCCGGATTGCCAACCACCAGCACTTTAACGCTGCGGCTTGCAACGTCGGAGAGCGCCTTGCCCTGCGGCCCGAAAATCTTGCCGTTCGCTTCGAGCAGATCCTTGCGCTCCATGCCGGGGCCGCGCGGCCGGGCGCCAACCAGTAGCGCGTAATCCGCGTCCTTGAACGCGACGTTTGGATCGCTGGCGGGGAGCATACCCTCGAGTAGCGGAAACGCGCAATCGTCGAGTTCCATCATGACTCCGCGCAGCGCTTTCTGCGCTTTCTCGTCCGGGATCTCCAGCAATTGCAGGATGACCGGCTGATCCTTGCCGAGCATTTCTCCGCTGGCAATTCTGAACAGCAGGCTGTAGCCGATTTGACCGGCGGCGCCAGTCACGGCAACGCGAACAGGGCGTTTCATTGGGGGATGCTCCTGGGGACGATGATAAGTCGGTTGGCATGCGCCATGTAAGAGAACATAAACAATGGCTTAGATCGAAGTATATCACGCTGACCGGCAGCAACGTTGACGCAGCGCAAATTAGCGTCGCGGGTAATGAGTAAACGACGCTGGCGTTGTGCGGTCCTTGCGCGCGGTCCCGACACCAGTGCGCGCGGCCCGGCATGATGCAGATGGTGCCGGTGCTTGCGGCGTCAGGGATTGGCGCGAGGTTGGAACGTGATGACGCGGAGCGGCAGGGACGCGCGCAAGCGAATGTGCAGCCAGGTGCTCGAAGGACCGCAATAAAAATGCACAACGGGCGCATAGCCTGTGCACGCATGCGTGCGTGGCGCGCGCGGGACATTTTTGTGCAACCGCATGCCCGCCGGATCTTTTGCATCGCAGCAATTGCTGGTAAAATCGCGGCGTCATAATCCCCTAACACCGACAAACCCGTGCCAAAGTGCCTTTGACGTTTGCCGGGCCTGACAAAAAACACCCATCCGGTCCGATACGACATGACCAACCGTCCGAAATATCTCAACCTCGTGCAAATTCGCATGCCGGTCACTGCGCTGGTGTCGATTTTGCACCGTGCGAGCGGCGCGTTGCTGTTTCTGGCGCTGCCCTGGTTATTGTGG
This sequence comes from Betaproteobacteria bacterium, assembly GCA_031399805.1. Taxonomy (GTDB): domain Bacteria; phylum Pseudomonadota; class Gammaproteobacteria; order Burkholderiales; family SG8-41; genus PALSA-1004. The sequence continues at coordinate 6,880 of JANNPG010000618.1, forward strand.
TGGTGGCAGGTCAGCCTGGCGTCCGCTGATGCTTTTGCTTCGTTGCAGGCGATGATGACGCACTGGTTTGCCAGGCTCGTCATGCTGGGTCTGGTGTGGAGTTACCTGCATCACGTATGCGCGGGGATCCGGCATCTCATGCTGGACGTTGATGTGGGAACCGAACTTGCCGCGGCGCGGCTCTCGAGCAAGCTGGTACTCGGCATAAGCATTACGCTGACCCTCCTGATCGGAGCCGCGCTATGGTGAACCGCGAGGTGGTCGGCGCCCATTACGGCCTGCGTGACTGGCTGGCGCAGCGCATTACCGCGGTCGTGATGGCGCTCTACACGCTGCTGTTCATCGGCTTATTGATTGCCGCTCCCAAAATCGATTACGCCGCATGGCGCCAGTTGTTTGCGCCGCAATGGATGAAGCTCGCCACGCTGCTGTTTTTGTTGAGTCTGTATTTGCATGCGTGGATAGGCGTGCGCAATATTTTCATGGATTACGTCAGGAACGGCGGCTTGCGACTCGCGCTGTACGCCTTGGTGATCGCCGCGCTCATCGTTTGCGCGGGCTGGTCGGTACAGATTCTGTGGAGCGTATAACGAGATGGCTATCGCGAAAAGACAGTTCGATGCGGTAGTGGTGGGCGCGGGCGGCTCCGGGCTGCGCGCAGCACTCCATCTTGCGGAAGCCAATCTAAAGGTTGCGGTCCTGTCGAAAGTGTTTCCGACGCGCTCGCATACGGTCGCCGCGCAGGGCGGTGTCGCCGCGTCGCTCGGCAACGACGGCGAAGACAACTGGCACTGGCATATGTTCGATACCGTCAAAGGCTCGGACTACCTCGGCGATCAGGATGCGATCGAATTCATGTGCCGCAAGGCGAACGAAGCGGTGTACGAGCTCGAGCATTTCGGCATGCCATTTGATCGCACGCCGGATGGCCGCATTTACCAGCGCCCGTTCGGCGGCCAGACTCGCAACTACGGGGAAGGGCCGGTCAAGCGCTCATGCGCCGCGGCCGACCGCACCGGACACGCGATGCTGCATACGCTTTATCAGCGCAACGTGCGCGCAAGAACGCAATTCTTCGTCGAGTGGATGGCGCTCGATCTGATTCGCGACCAGGACGGCGATGTGCTGGGCGTCGTGGCGATGGAAATGGAAACCAGCGAAGTGATGATACTGCAGGCCAAAGCGACGTTGCTGGCGACCGGCGGCGCGGGGCGCATTTATTCGGCGAGCACCAACGCATTCATCAACACCGGCGACGGGCTGGGGATGGCCGCGCGCGCGGGCATACCGCTCGAGGACATGGAATTCTGGCAGTTTCACCCGACCGGAGTCGCGGGCGCCGGCGTGCTGATCACGGAAGGCGTGCGCGGCGAGGGCGGGTTCCTTCTTAACAAGAACGGCGAGCGATTCATGGAGCGCTACGCGCCGACCGTGAAGGACCTCGCGTCGCGCGACGTGGTATCGCGCGCGATGGCGACCGAGATCAAGGAAGGGCGCGGCGCGGGCAAGGACGGCGAGTACATCCTGTTGAAGCTCGACCATCTGGGCGCCGAGGTCATCGACAAGCGGCTGCCCGGAATACGCGAGATCGCGATGAAATTTGCGAACGTCGATTGCGTCAAAGACCCGATCCCGGTGGTGCCCACCTGTCACTATCAGATGGGCGGGGTGCCGACCAATTATCACGGCCAGGTTTATGTTCCCGACGGTGCGAGCGAGAAAATTGTGCGCGGCCTGTACGCCGCCGGCGAATGCTCGTGCGTGTCGGTGCACGGCGCGAACCGGCTCGGCACCAACTCGCTGCTCGATCTTCTGGTGTTCGGCAAATCGGCGGCCGAGCAGGTGGTGCGCGACATCGCGGCCGACCAGGCCTGCAAAGAACTGCCGAAGGACGCAGCGGATCGCGCGCTCGCGCGGCTCGCGCGCATCGACGGCGCCACGTCAGGCGAGAGCGTGGCCGAGGTCGGCGCCGAAATGCGCCGCACCATGCAGCTGCATTGCGGCGTATTTCGCTTTCCCGACAGCCTCGCTGAAGGCGTGCGCAAGATGCTCGCGGTCGCCGAGCGCGTCAAGCATACGTTCATCAAGGACAGGAGCAGGGTGTTCAACACCGCGCGTCTGGAAGCGCTCGAACTCGATAATCTCGTGGAGACGGCGTTGTCGACCATGATCTCGGCCAACGCGCGCACCGAAAGCCGCGGCGCCCACGATCGCAGCGATCATCACAACCGTGATGATGTGAACTGGATGAAGCACACGTTCTGGTTCAAGGACGGCAACCGACTTCAATACAAACCGGTCAAGTTAAAGCCGCTCACGGTCGAATCGTTCCAGCCGAAGGCGCGGGTGTATTGAAATGCAAATGCGTGAGGCGTTAGGGGTGAGGCGTAAAAACATGAAATACGACAAACTAATTCGATTGGGCGATTGCGCGGATGCGTGCGCGGCGCTTCCGCCCGCACGGTATCCAGCGTTTTTCCCCCTCACGCCTCACGCCTCACGCCTCACGGCGTTCGACTAACAGGAGAACGCATGCGTTTTTCCATCTACCGTTACAACCCCGACGCCGATGCGCAGCCGCGCATGCAGGATTACGACATCGAACTGGAGCCGACCGATCACATGCTGCTCGATGCGCTGATTCGCATCAAGGAGCATGACGATACGCTGTCGCTGCGCCGCTCGTGCCGCGAGGGCGTTTGCGGCTCCGATGCGATGAACATCAATGGCAAGAACGGTCTGGCCTGCATCACCAAGCTCGTTGATTTGAAAGAACCGGTGGTGATCCGGCCGCTGCCCGGCCTGCCGGTCATTCGCGATCTGATCGTCGACATGTCGCAGTTCTTCAAGCAGTACCACTCGATCAAGCCGTATTTGCAGAACGAGACGCCGGCGCCTGAGAAAGAGCGCCTGCAATCGCCGGCGGACCGCGACGAGTTGAACGGCCTGTATGAATGCATCCTGTGCGCATGCTGTTCGACGGCGTGCCCGTCATTCTGGTGGAACCCCGACAAATTCGTCGGTCCGGCGGGACTGCTGCAGGCCTATCGCTTCATCGCCGATACGCGCGACGACGCGACCAACGAGCGTCTTGATAACCTCGAAGACCCGTATCGCCTCTTCCGCTGCCATTCGATCATGAACTGCGTAGACGTGTGTCCGAAAGGGCTCAATCCAACGCGGGCGATCGGCAAAATCAAAGAGCTGATGGTCAAACGGACGGTGTAGCTAGAGTGCCTAACATAATGAAACACGTGTGCGTTGCACTATGTTAGTCACTCTTAGATGACGTCCGCTCCCACCGCCGGTGAGTTGGGCAGGATCCGTTGGCACTGCCGGCGCGGCTTGCTGGAGCTTGATCTGATACTCGAGCAATTCAACCGGCGGCATCTCGCCGGCCTCGATGCCGAACAGCTGGCGCGATTCAAGGAGTTGCTGGCGTTTGGCGATAATGATCTGCTGGACCTGGTCATGGGGCGCGTTGCGGCTCCCGATCACCGTTTCGACGCCGTCCTGCAGCTCTTGCGGGCGGGCTGAATGTTCGCTGTAGTTGTCGTCTCAAGCGCGTAGGGTTGCCGTATAATTATTTCCTCTAAGTTTAAGAATCCACGGAGAAAATCATGGCCGAAAAGCTCGCAACACTGACCTTCACCGATGGCACGCCGTCGATCGATTTTCCGGTCCTTAGCGGCAGCGTCGGTCCCGACGTGATCGACATCCGACCGCTTTACGCCAAAACGGGCAAGTTCACGTACGATCCGGGATTCATGTCGACCGCGAGCTGCCGTTCGACCATCACCTATATCGATGGCGACAAGGGCGTGTTGATGTACCGCGGCTACCCGATCGAAGAACTCGCGGAGCATTGCGATTTTCTCGAAGTCGCGTACCTGATTCTTTATGGGGAATTGCCGAACCAGGCGCAGCGTGACGAGTTCTGCCATACGGTTACCAAGCACACGATGCTCAACGAGCAGATCGTGCGTTTCTATTCTGGATTCAGGCGCGACGCGCACCCGATGGCGGTATTGTGCGGCGTAGTGGGCGCGCTGGCCGCGTTCTATCACGATGCGCTCAATATCAACGATCCGCGCCATCGCGAGATCTCGGCGTTCCGCCTGATTGCCAAACTGCCGACCATCACCGCGATGTGCTACAAATACAATCAGGGCCAGCCCTTCATGTATCCGAAGAACTCGCTGGGCTACATCGAGAATTTCCTGTATATGATGTTCGGCACGCCGTGCGAAGACTGGACGCCCAATCCGATTCTGACGAGTGCGCTCAACAAAATTCTGATTCTGCATGCCGACCACGAGCAGAATGCATCGACTTCGACGGTGCGCACCGCGGGTTCGTCGGGCGCCAACCCGTTTGCCTGCATCTCGTCCGGCGTGGCGAGCCTGTGGGGACCGGCGCACGGCGGCGCCAACGAGGCGGTATTGAAGATGCTCACGGAAATCGGCGATGAAGCGCATATAGGCGAATACATCAAGCGCGTCAAGGACAAGGGCGACCATTCTGTGCTCTACGGGTTCGGGCACCGCGTCTACAAGAACTACGATCCGCGCGCCAAAATCATCCAGAGGACGTGTCATGAAGTGCTGGACGAACTGGGGCTGAAGGACGATAAGTTGTTCAAACTGGCCATGGCATTGGAGAAAATCGCGCTGGAGGACGAGTATTTCGTTTCGCGCAAGCTTTATCCCAACGTCGATTTCTATTCAGGGATCGTCTACAAGGCGCTCGGCATCCCGGTCGGCATGTTCACCGCGTTTTTCGCGGTGGCGCGGACGGTCGGCTGGATCGCGCAATGGAACGAGATGATCGGCGACCCCGATCAGAAGATCGCGCGTCCGCGCCAGTTGTACACGGGGCAGAGCAAACGCGCGTTCGTGCCGATGGGCAAGCGCAAGTAATCCGGCACCGGCGCGATGTACAGCGAGCTGCGGGGCAATTCGTACCTGTTCGGCGCGAATGCGCCGTTCATCGAGGCGTTGTATGACCGCTATCTCGAGGACCCAAGCGCCGTCGAGCCGCGCTGGCGGATCTACTTCGACGAATTGCAGAAGCTGGACAACGGTGCGCGCGATGTGGCGCACGCGCCGATTCAGGCGCATTTCGCGCAACTCGGCAGACAGCGGCCCGCGACGGCAAGCGCCGGGCAGTCGCAACTCAGCGAAAAACAATTCGGCGTATTGCAACTGATCGGCGCCTACCGTTTCCAGGGCGCGCGGGTGGCGGACGTCGACCCGCTGAAACGCCAGGACAAGCCCGCTATCGGCGAGCTCGATCCGGCGTATTACGGCCTGAATGACGCGGACATGCAGACTGTGTTCGGCACCGGGTCGCTGATCGGTCCGCGCGAGATGAAATTGAAGGATATCCTGCAGATGCTGCGGGACACGTACTGCCGCTCGATCGGCGTCGAGTATATGTACATCACCGACGTGCCGCAGAAGCGCTGGATACAGGAGCGCCTGGAAACGACGCGCGCAACACCGAATTACGACGCCGAATACAAAAAACACATTCTCGAGCGGCTGACGGCGGCGGAAACACTCGAGCGCTACCTGCACACCAAGTACGTCGGCCAGACGCGTTTTTCGCTCGAAGGTGGCGACAGCCTGATTCCGTTGCTGGACTGCCTCGTGCAACGCGCCGGCGCCGCCGGGGTGCAGGAACTCGTGATCGGCATGGCGCACCGCGGGCGGCTTAACGTGCTGGTCAACACGCTGGGCAAAATGCCGAAGGATCTGTTCGCCGAATTCGAGGGTAAGCAGGACGAGTCAACGCTCGCCGGCGACGTCAAGTATCACGACGGTTTCTCGTCCAACGTCATGACGCCGGGCGGCCCGCTGCATTTGTCGCTCGCATTCAATCCGTCGCACCTCGAAATCGTCAATCCGGTGGTTGAAGGCTCGGTGCGCGCGCGTCAGCATCGCCGCCGCGACAAAACCGGCAGCCAGGTGCTGCCCGTGCTGCTACACGGCGACGCTTCGTATGCGGGGCAGGGTGTCGTGATGGAAACGCTGAATCTCGCACAAACCCGCGGCTTCGGCATCGGCGGTACCGTGCACATCATCATCAACAATCAGATCGGGTTCACGACGTCCGATCCGCGCGACGCGCGTTCGACGCTGTACTGCAGCGACGTCTCCAAAATGCTCGAAGTGCCGATTTTCCACGTTAACGGCGATGACCCGGAAGCGGTGTGCCTGGTGACCGAGATCGCGCTCGACTACCGCATGCAGTTCAGCAAGGACGTGGTGATCGACCTCGTATGCTATCGCCGCCTCGGGCATAACGAGCAGGACGAGCCAATGGTCACGCAACCGCTGATGTACAAGAAAATTCACGCGCATCCGACCCCGCGCAAGCTCTACGGTGATCGGCTGGCGAAGGCCGGCACCTTGAGCGAGGCGGACGCCGAGGATATGGTCAAGACGTACCGCAACGCACTCGACGGCGGCTACCATACGAACAAAACGATCCTGTCTAATTACAAGCCGCCGTTCGAAGTCGACTGGAAACCCTATGTCGGCACCCAGTGGAACGAGAACGACGACACACGGCTGCCGCTCGAAACGCTGAAAGCGCTCGGGCGCAAGGTCGCCGAAGTGCCGCCGAACTTCAAACTGCATCCGCGCGTCGAAAAAATCATGGCCGACCGCCGCCTGATGGCCGAGGGCAAGCTGCCGCTCGATTGGGGCATGGCGGAAAATCTCGCTTATGCGACGCTGCTCAACGAGGGCTATTCGGTGCGCATCTCGGGGCAGGACGTCGGTCGCGGCACCTTCTTCCACCGGCACGCGGTGCTGCACGACCAGAACCGCGAAAAGTGGGACCAGGGCACGCACATGCCGCTGCAGCACATCAGTGAGAAGCAGGGCGATTTCCTCATCGTCGATTCGGTGTTGTCGGAAGAGGCGGTGCTCGGCTTCGAGTACGGGTACGCGACTTCCGGCCCGAACGAACTCGTGGTGTGGGAGGCGCAATACGGCGATTTTGTCAACGGCGCGCAGGTCGTGATTGACCAATTCATCGCCTCTGGCGAAATCAAATGGGGCCGCATGTGCGGGCTCACGATGATGCTGCCGCACGGCTACGAAGGCGCGGGTCCCGAGCATTCGTCGGGCCGCATTGAGCGTTTCCTGCAGATGTGCGCCGATTACAATATGCAAGTCTGCGTACCGGCGACACCGGTGCAGATGTATTACCTGCTGCGGCGCCAGATGGTGCGCCCGTATCGAAAACCGCTGATCATTTTTTCGCCGAAGAGCCTGTTGCGTCACAAAGAATCGGTTTCTCCGCTGGAGGAATTCGCCAACGACAGGTTCAATCCCGTCAATGAGGAGTGGGATGAAAGTATCGACCCCGCCAAGGTCAGGCGCGTCGTATTCTGCAGCGGCAAGGTGTTTTACGACCTGCGCGCGGGGCGCCGCGAGCGTGGCATCACTGACATCCCTTTGGTGCGCATTGCGCAGCTCTACCCGTTTGCGCATGATGCTTTCAGGATGCAAATAGAAAAATACAAAAACGCCACCGAAATCGTGTGGTGCCAGGAAGAGCCGCGCAACCAGGGCGCGTGGCATCGCATCCAGCACTACCTGCTGCGCCACCTGCTGGCACACCAGAAACTCACCTATGCCGGCCGCGACTCGTGGGCGACGCCCGCGGCGGGCTACAAGTCCCTGCATGAGAAGCAGCAGAAGGAACTGGTCAATCTCGCGCTGACGCTGGGCGCCGCATCGCGCGCCGACGGCACTAAGTAACTGAAGTCCAGACTGGAGTGAAGCATGTTAGTCGAAGTGAAAGTGCCGCAACTCTCGGAATCCGTGGCTGAGGCGACACTCGTTGCATGGCACAAGAAGATCGGCGAATTCGTCACGCGCGACGAGAATCTCGTCGATATCGAGACCGATAAAGTCGTGCTGGAAACACCGGCGCCGGATTCAGGGGTGCTCGTCAAGATCAGCAAGGGAGACGGCGGTACGGTCGTCGGCAAGGAAGTCATCGCCACCATAGACACCGATGGGAAGCCGCAAGCGGCTTCCCGGAGTACGGCCGCACCGGCAGCGCAGCCGCAACCGGGCACACTCAAAAAAGTGGTCGACCCGCAGATCATGCCGGCAGCGAAAAAGATTGCCGCCGACAACAAGATCGATGCGGGTGGCATCGGCGGCAGCGGGCGCGGTGGACGCGTCACCAAGGGCGACGTACTGGGTGCGATGCAGGGCGCGCAATCTGCGGCGAGGGCGGCCGCTGCGGCGCCTGCGCCTATTCGTGCACCGGCCCCGGCTATCGATCTGGCGGCGCCCGGCGAACGTCCCGAGCAGCGCGTGCCGATGTCACGGTTGCGGGCGCGCATTGCGGAACGGCTCGTTCAATCGCAATCGACCGCGGCGATACTGACCACGTTCAACGAAGTGAACATGCAGTCGGTGATGGATTTGAGGAACCGCTACAAGGAGAAGTTCGAGAAGGAGCACGGGGTCAAGCTCGGCTTCATGTCGTTCTTCGTCAAGGCCGCGGTCGCCGCGCTCAAGCGTTATCCCGTCGTCAATGCATCGATCGACGGCAATGACGTCATTTATCACGGCTACTTTGATATCGGCATCGCGGTTGGCGGCCCGCGCGGGCTGGTGGTGCCCATCATCCGCAACGCCGACCAGATGTCGCTGGCCGATATCGAGAAGCAGATCGCGGACTTCGGCCAGCGCGCGCAGGACGGCAAGCTGACGCTCGAGGAACTGACCGGCGGCACGTTCTCGATTTCCAACGGCGGCGTGTTCGGCTCGATGCTGTCGACGCCGATCATCAATCCGCCGCAAAGCGCGATACTCGGCGTGCACGCGACCAAGGAGCGCGCGGTGGTCGAAAACGGCCAGATCGTGATCCGCCCGATTAATTATCTCGCCATGTCCTACGATCATCGCATCATCGACGGCCGCGAGGCGGTGCTCGCGCTGGTGGCGATGAAAGAAGCGCTGGAAGACCCGGCGCGCATGTTGCTCGAAATATAGATTCGTGAGGCGTAAGGCGTTAGGCGGAAACCGGTGCGAAACCGCGTTTCTGCATTTCGCCTAACGCCTCACGCCTCACAAGGTTCAGGCATGGCCAAAACATTTGACGTAGTAGTAATAGGCGGCGGCCCCGGCGGATATATCGCCGCGATCCGCGCCGCGCAACTCGGTCTCAAGACCGCGTGTGTCGACGACGCAGCCACACCCGACGGCAAACCCGCGCTCGGCGGCACCTGCACCAATGTCGGCTGCATCCCGTCGAAGGCGCTGCTGCAATCGTCGGAAAACTACGCGCATGCGGGCCATCAGTTTGCGGAGCACGGCATCCAGATCAAGGGTCTGGCGATCGATGTCGGGCAGATGCTTGCGCGCAAGGACAAGGTCGTCAGGCAGAACAACGACGGCATTGTTTATCTGTTCAAGAAAAACAAAATTGAGTTTTTCCACGGCCGCGGCAGTTTCGTGAGAGCCGGCGCGGACGGCTGTGAGATCAAGGTCACGGGCAAAACCGCTGAGTCATTGCTCGGCAGGCATGTCATTATTGCGACGGGCTCGAACCCGCGCGTGCTGCCTGGCGTGGAATACGACGAGAAGCTGGTACTCTCCAACACCGGCGCACTCGCGATGGCCGAGGTGCCCAAACGCCTCGGCGTGATCGGTGCCGGGGTGATCGGACTCGAAATGGGCAGCGTGTGGCGGCGGCTGGGCGCCGAAGTCGACGTGCTCGAGGCGCTGCCGGAGTTTCTCGGCGCGGTGGACGCGCAAATTGCCGGGGAAGCCGCCAGGGTGTTCGCCAAACAGGGACTGGCGATTCACACCGGTGTTGCGATAACCAAAGTCACCGCCAAAAAAACCGTCACCGTCGATTACACGGACGGCACGGGGGGCGCGAAGAGCGCGACGTTCGATAAATTGATCATCTCCATCGGGCGCGTGCCGAATACCGGCGGGCTCGACGCGGCGGCGATCGGCGTCAAGCTGGACGAGCGGGGGTTCGTTGCCGTCGACGATGACTGCCGCACGAATGTGACTAACGTGTGGGCCATTGGCGACGTCGTGCGCGGGCCCATGCTCGCGCACAAGGCCGAGGAAGAGGGCATCGCGGTCGCCGAGCGCATCGCGGGACATCATGGTCACGTCGATTTCAATACCGTGCCGTGGGTGATCTACACC
>JANNPG010000493.1:0-8664 GCA_031399805.1 Betaproteobacteria bacterium
GAGTACGGGCCGCGTCGCGGCATCTACCGCCTCCTCGATAGCCTTGCCAAACACGGCGCCAAGGCCAGCGTGATGATCAACGCGGTCATCGCAGAGCGCCACCCTGCCGCCGTCAAGGCAGCGGCAACGGGCGGCCACGAACTCGCATCACACTCCTACGCCATGGATATCATGCCGGTGATGATGAAAGAAGAGGAGGAACGCGCCAATATCAAACACTGCACGGACCTGCTGCAGCATGTATCGGGCCAAACCATCCGCGGATGGCTTTCCCCGCGCGCCACGCCTAGCGCCAACACGGCACGGCTGCTCAGCGAAGCGGGCTACGTTTGGTACGGTGACACACTGGCCGACGATCTGCCGTGGATCGAAACCTGCGGCGGCAAAAAAATCGTTGCGATTCCGCTGTCCACCGATGTCAACGACATGCGATCGATGAAAGACGGCGCGCCGGCAAGCGCCATGATCAATACCTTCGAAGAACAATTGGTGCGCCTGCGCAATCACGACACTGGCCCGTCGGTGATCGACGCCACGGTGCATGCGCACATTTTTGGGCGGCCGCACGGCGCGTATTACTTCGAACGCGTGGTGGAAATGGCCGCGAAGTCGCCGGATATTTGGGTGGCAACGCGGCTGGAGATTGCGCAGCATGTTCTGAACGCATGAAACGCAATCATTATGAGCGCAGACAATGTTGGAGTCATTTTCGCTTTGCAAGTAATGTCATCGTCGCTGTAACCTACGCGGGCCCGAGCAGCAGTTGCGTCAGTTCGCCCGAATCCTCGATCCGCTCCAATTTTGCAACGGTTTCCGCAATCCGGCGTGCCGTTTCAGGGGTAACGGATTTACCCGCGAGGTCCATGAATTTCGCGTTGATTTCGGCGGCCGTCATCGGGTCTTCGTGACTGCCAGTGCGAGAACCGCCGGCACCGCGAGCGAACCCGGATGCAGCGTCGCCTCGATGTGGATTTCATCGAGCTGAAACGCGTGCGCGGAAGCAGCGTTGATCAGCGCGGCGTGCAAGGCCGAGGTACGGAAATGAAATCCGAACGCCGCCGATTGGCCGCCGCAGTTTTCGTCCTTCAGCATGGCGGCCAGTTTGCGCACCGGCGGCAACGTCGCCCCGAACAGGCAGCAGCCCAGCGTGTCGAGCACGCACGTCTTCGCTTTCTCGATAACCGCGGCCGGCAAATCCCCGAAACTCAGCGCCGACGAAAAATCCGCGAGCGTGCGCGTGGCGCCAACGCCCCCGTCACCGGAAACGTCCGAACTTGATTTACTCAATGCAGAGCGCCCCCCATATCGAGCCTACGCAACACTTCAATCGACGCTGATGGCGGCGGACTCGGTGTGCGTAAAGCCGTTGTCGCCGCTCCACTTGAATACCAGCGTGCCGCTTTCCGTCGCGACGGTCGAGAACGTGAGGTACGGATTCGCGGAAATCGCGGGGTGGAGTACGGCGCTGCAGACTTCGACGCCGTTGTACGCGCACACGAATCCGGTGATGATGTTGCGCGGCAGCGGCTTGCCGAGGTAATCGCGGCGAAAGCCGGTCTCCATGTTATGGCTGATCAGCGTCCTCACCTCGATGATCTCGCCGCGTTTGACGGTCTTCGGCAGGTCGATGCGCGCGACCGTCACGGCTAAAGTTCCTCCAGACAGGCCGCGGTCGTCACGACGACGTGGGCGCTGTCCGACCAGAACGAGCCGTCACTCATCTGCGCGATCGCGATGACGGTCTCGGTATCGGCGAGCCGCACGCGCGTGCCGACCTGCGCGCGCCCGGCGCGCGGCCCGAGGCTGAAGCTGATGACTTCGGGCAGCGGGTTCTTGTCGGTGAACACGTGGATGGCCTTCACGTGATCGGCCTCGGTAAGCGGGCTCTCGACGCTGACGGTCAGCGGCACCAGGTGGCCGTTCTCGACCAGCGGCGGCAGTCCGAGTTTTACTCTGCCTTGTTTGATCTGCGCCGCGCCGACCAGCCGGCTGATGACTTCCGGCATGTTGTTGGGCGGCGTGCGGCCCAACTGGGCGGCGACAGGCGATGGCAGCGCCGCTGCGACCGCCAATCCACCAGCCGCCATTAGAAACTGACGGCGGCTGGTGCAGGATTGAGGATCGAGGATCGAAGATCGAAGTTTACGTCTACTCATCCCTCATCCCCCTCGCTCTAACACTGGAGTGGATTTTCAAGCTGCAACGCGTCGCTCGGCGGTCCCCGCTCCCGCAAGCGGGCCTGCGGCTAACGAGTCGCGGGGACTATCCCTCATCCCTCATCCTTCATCCCTTACTGCATCACACCAGCGTGATGCCGTGGTTCTTCAGCGGGAACGAGCGGATGCGCTTGCCGGTCGCCGCGAACATTGCATTGAGCACCGCGGGCGCCGCCACGCAGATCGTCGGCTCACCCACCCCGCCCCAGAAACCGCCGGAGGGCATGACGATGGATTCGACTTTCGGCATCTGCGCGATGCGCATCGAGTTGAACGAATTGAAGTTGGTCTGCTCGATGCGGCCGTTTTTGACCGTGCACTCCTGGTCGAATACCGCGGACAGGCCATAGACAAACGAACCGGCGATCTGGCGTTCGATCTGCGCCGGATTGACGGCGTAGCCCGGGTCGGTCGCGCAGACGATGCGATGCACTTTGACCTTGTTGCCGCCGGTCACAGAAACTTCCGCGCACGCCGCGACGTAGCTGTTGAACGCTTTCATCTGCGCCAGGCCGCGAAAGACGCCTTTGGCCGCGGGCTTGCCCCAGCCCGCCCTCTCGGCCACGGCATTCAGCACGGCAAGGTGCTTCGGATTATTCACCATCAGCTTGCGCCGGAACTCGAGCGGGTCCTGACCGGCCGCAAGCGCCAGTTCATCCATGAAACATTCCATGTAAATGGCGTTCTGGTTAATGTTGACGCCGCGCCAGAATCCCGGCGGCACATGCGTGTTGCGCATCGCGTGGTCCATCAAATAGTTCGGAATGGCGCTGTAGCCGTACTCGAATTCACCGCTTCGCGCGACACCCTGGAAGGTGGCGGGATCCATGCCCTTCTGCAGCGCTTCGGGCCGCACGGCGGTGAGGATCGACTGCCCCGAGATGCGCATGTGCAGGCCGGTCAGGTTGTTGCCCGCGTCGAATGCGCCGGTGAGCTTGCATTGCGTGACCGGGTGATAACGGCCCTGCGTCATGTCCTCTTCGCGCGTCCACAGGAGTTTCACCGGAATACCCGGCATCTGCTTGGCGATCAGTACGGCCTGGCGCACGTAATCATGGAACGCGCCGCGCCGGCCGAAGGCGCCGCCAAGCAGAAATTTGTAGACATCGCACTTGTCGGCCGGCAGGCCCGAGGCCGCGAGTACCGCGGCAAAGGCGGCTTCGCCGTTCTGCGTGCCGCACCAGACTTCGCACTTGTCGGGCGTATAGCGCGCGGTGGCGTTCATCGGCTCCATCGGCGCGTGGTTCAGGAACGGATAGGCGTAGACCGCCTCGACCTTTTTCGCGGCGCTTGCGATGGCCGCTTTTACGTCGCCGTTCGCGTTGCCGACAAACGCCTGCTCGGCGTCGAGGCCGGCTTTCAGCATGTCGGCGATCGACGCGCTCGACACCTTGGCATTCTCGCCTTCATCCCACACGATGGGCAGCGCATCAAGCGCGGTCTTCGCCTGCCACCAGGTATCGGCGACCACTGCAACGGCGGTGTCGCCCACCTGCACGACATTTTTGACACCCTTCATGCCCGCGACTTTGGCGGCGTCAAAACTCTTCACCTTGCCGCCGAACACCGGGCATTCCTTGATGGTGGCATTCAACATGCCGGCCATTTTGAAATCGACGCCGTAAACCGCCTTGCCGGTCAGCTTGTCGAGGGTGTCGAGACGCTTCACCGGCTTGCCGATGATCTTCCAGTTTTTCGGGTCTTTCAGCGGCACGTCTTTCGGCGGCGCGATTTTCGCGGCGGCTTCCGCGACCTTGCCGTACGTGGTCTTGCGGCCGGAGGGAGCGTGCGTGATCACGCTGTTGGCGGCGCTGCACTCGGCAGCCGGCACCTGCCATGCGTCGGCCGCGGCCTGCACCAGCATCACGCGCGCGGTGGCGCCGCCGCGTCGCACGTACTCGTGCGACTCGCGGATGCCGCGGCTGCCGCCGGTGGAGAAGTCGCCCCACACGCGTTTACGCGCAACACTCTGGCCGGGCGTCGGATACTCGGTGGTCACTTTCGACCAGTCGCATTCGAGCTCCTCGGCCGCCATCTGCGCCAAGCCGGTCAACGTGCCCTGGCCCATTTCGGTGCGCGCGATGCGGATGACGACGGTGTCGTCGGGACGGATGACGACCCACGCGTTGACCTCGGGCGTGCTGTCTGCAGCGCGGGCGAGGGAGGAACCGAACGGAATATTCATGCCCAGCGCGAGCCCGCTGCCGACGGCGGCGGAACCGATGATGAAGGAACGGCGGCCTGGATTCTGGATAGCAGTGGTCATGGCGTCACTCCTCAGGCTTTGGCGGCGGCGTGTATCGCCTCGCGCACTTGTTGGAAGGTGCCGCAACGGCAGATGTTGGTGATCGCGCCGTCGATGTCGGCGTCGGTCGGCCTGGGCTTGCTGTTCAGCAGAGCCGTCACCGCCATGATCATGCCGGTCTGGCAATAGCCGCACTGCGGCACCTCGTGGTCAAGCCACGCCTTCTGCACTTTGTTCAGGACACCGTTGACCGCCAGGCCCTCGATCGTGGTGATCTTCTTGCCTTGCACCGCGCTGACCGGCACGGCGCACGAACGCACCGCTGTGCCGTCAACATGCACCGTGCAGGAGCCGCACACGGTGATGCCGCAGCCGTATTTGGTGCCCGTCAGGCCGACCTGCTCGCGCAGTCATGGATATGTGGTCTAAGGGCTTGACCAGCGCCGGCCACAGTGGGGCGCTGTGGGGGCGAAGTTTCTACTCCAAAAAAATGGTTTGTCGCGGCCGGCCACACGCCGGCAATTCAGGCGGCAACGGCACCGGCCAGCCGGCGCCCGCCGCGCGCGCGATAGATCAGAAACACGACGATGCCGATGTTCAAGAGGTTCCATGCCGTGCCGTTGAGAAACGCGGCGCGATAGGAGCCGGTCAGGTCGAAAATCGCCCCCGACATCCAGCCGCCCAGCGCCATGCCGAAAAGCGTGGCCATCAGCACAGTGCCGACGCGCGCACCGGCCTCCTTCGGCGTGAAATACTCGCGCACGATCAACGCGTAGCTCGGCACGATGCCGCCCTGAAACAAGCCGAACATCGCGGACACCACGTAGAGCGACGTAACGCCGTCGGTGAACAGAAAAGCGAGCAGCGCGATACCCTGCAATACCGAGCCCAGCAGGAGGGTGCGCAGGCCGCCGATGTGGTCCGAAATCCAGCCTGAGACGAGCCGGCTGACGATGCCGGCGCCGAGCATCAGCGACAGCATTTGCGCGCCGCGCGCGGCGCCAAAGCCCAGATCGCCGCAGTAGGCGACGATGTGCACCTGCGGCATCGACATTGCGACGCAACACGACACGCCGGCGACGCAGAGCAAAGCCTGCAGCACGGCGGGCGAAAATCCGAGCGGCCGCGCCGAACCCGCGCGCGCCACGTGCTTGATCAATTCCGCCGACAGGGCTTCCGGTTCGGCGGCGTGCGGCGCGTGCAGCGGCGGGCGCCGGCGCAACATCAGGAGCGCGAGCGGCAGCATCGAGCACAGGCAGAAAATGCCCATGCCGATATAGGTCTGGCGCCAGCCCACGCTGTCGACAAAGTGCTGGACGACCGGCGACCATACTGCGCCCGCCAGGTAATTGCCGCTCATGCAGATCGCAATCGCGATGCCGCGGCGGCGCGAAAACCACTGTGACGTGTCCGCCACCAGCGGCGCGAAGGTCGCCGAGGAACCCAAGAGGCCCATCAGTACGCCCTGCGCGAGGCTGAACTGCCACAAGCTGCCGGACATACCGGCGACGATGAAGCCCGTGCCGAGAAACACCGCGCCGATGACGACCGGGACCAGCACGCCGAAGCGGTCCGCTAACCGGCCCATCAGAATTCCGCCGAGACCGAAGCCCACCATCGCGAGCGTATAGGGTAACGACGCATCTCCACGCGCCACTGCGAACTCGGCCTGTATGCGCGGCAGCACCACGCTCACCGAGTACATACCGGAGCCGCCGATGGTCATCAGGGTTAGCGACACGCACAAGCGCGCCCACGCGTAAGGGGATTCGATGTCGCGCGCGGTTGCGGTATGCGTTTTCATGGAGCGTATTGGAATCTATAACAGCGTTGCCGTGTTGCGCAATCACAAAGTTGGGTTAAACTTTTGTTCAACCCAAGCTAGGGAGTAACGCCTTTGATCATCGACACCCACGCGCACGCGCTGGACGCGGCGTTTCTTGATGCCCTGTGCCGCAAACCGGCGTTCGGTCTTTCCGCGGAGCGCCGCGTGGACGGGCGGTTCTGGGTCAGGCGCGGCGATGGGCCGCCGCATTCGCTCGATGAAAATCTGTCGGACGTGCCGAAACGCGTCGCCAGTCTCGCGCGCCGCGGTGTCGACCTGCAACTCATCGGTCCGCCACCCGGTTACGTCGCCTGGCCCGGCGGCGCGGCGGGCGTCGAATATGCCCGCGCGCTGAACGAACACGGCGCGCGCGTCGCGGCCGAGGGACAAGGCCGGCTGGAACTGATGGCGGCGCTGGCGCTCGCAGCACCCGACCGCTGCGCCTACGAACTCGAGCGTGCGGTCGATCTCTACGGCGCGCGTTCCGCGCTCCTGCCGGCAACGGCGGGCGGACTGCCGCTCGATGGTGCCGAGTTCGACGCGTTATTCACGGTCGCCGAGAAACTCGGACTGCTCTTGTTCATGCACCCGGTTTCCGCGGAGGCACCCACGCGCTTTCCCCTCTACGGCGTGCAAGTACTCGTGCAGTGGCCGTTCGAAACCACGCTGGCGGTGACGCGCATGATCTTCGAGGGCGTGTTCGACCGGCATCCGGGGCTGCAACTTCTGCTCGCGCACGGCGGCGGCAACCTGATCTTTCTCAAGGGGCGGCTCAATTCGGCGTATGAAGCAACGGGCTGGGAAGCCGATCCGTACTATCGCAAAAACATTTCGCGGGCGCCAGGCGACTACTACCAGCAGATATTCTTCGACACCTGCTCGCTGTCGCCGGAATCGGTCGACTTCACGATTCAGATCGCAGGCGCCGAGCGCGTGATGTTCGGCACCGACTATCCTTTCGACATTGGCGACCCCGAAGCAAAGCGCGCGCTGCCGGCATTGAACCGCCTGGCCGAGGAACCGCGGCGAAAAATTTTCCGCGACAATGCCGCCGCGGTACTGGCGGCGGCACGCAAGCCCGGCAAGACTCACGCGGCGTGAGCGGAAAATGATAAAAAGGACCGTCTCAAGCCGCGCGGTCGCGGCGCCCGTTTCCGGATTTCCCGTCGCAACCCGCGCCGGGCATCTGCTTTTCGTGTCGGGGCGCGTCGGGCTCGATCACCGCTCGGGCCTGCCGCTGTCCGGATACGCGGAACTCGGGCGCAAGCCTGCGCCCGCGCTCGGCCTGCTCGCTCCCGACAGCTGGGAGGAAATATTCGTCGCTCAGGCCTCGCGCATCTACGAGGATCTCGAAACCCTGCTCACCGAGCAGGGTGCGAACAGGACCGATCTGCTTTTCTACAGCATCTACCAGCGCGAGATGCGGAATTTCCCGGTGCTCGTGCGCACGCGCGCGGCGCTGTTCGAAGGCGGTGTTGCGCCACCCAGCACGGCGTCGCAGGTGCCGGGGCTTTTGTATCCCGGTGCGGTGGTGTACTTCGATCCCGTCGCGATGGTCCCCGATCCGGCGCACGGCATCGCCAAACAGGTGCTCAAGTCGAACCATGTCGTGCAGGGACCACTATCGAACTACGAGCTGGCCACGCGGGCGGGCGACTACACATTCTACGCCGGCGTGGTCGGCGCTCACCCCGAAAGCGGGCTCATCATCTACGGCGCGAACGAATTGAAGGACGCCGACTGGCCGCGACCGGCGGGCGCGCTCGCCGCGCGCGTGCTGCGCGAACCAATCTCCGCGCAGACCTACACGATCTACAAACTGATGCGCAACATGCTCGCGGAGCACGGCACGAGTCTCGCGCATCTCATGCGGGTCAACATCTACCTGCGCAATATGGCCGAACTGCCGGAGATGGAACGCATCGGCGCGCACTTCTTCAAGGAACGTGCGCCGGCCGGCACGGTCATCGGCGTGGAGAGCCTCGCGCGGCGCGATTTCTACATCGAAATCGAGGGCATCACGTATGACCGCGGCGCGGTGCGGCCGGCGCCGGCGGACGCGCGGGTCGCGTCGTGGGGACGCCATGTCAACGCGGTGCGCGGCGGCGATCTCGTTTTTGTGTCGGGTCTGATGGGCTACGCCACCGCCGCGGAGCGCATGGTGTATCGCCTGTCCGACCTCGCTTCCGCGGCCGCGCAACGCGTCACGCGGGCCATCGCCGGACTGGAAGTGCAGACGCACGAGCAGCTCGCGGCGGCGGCGCAGACCCAAAGCATCCTCGATCAGCTGGAGATCGTGTTGAAAAGCCTGGAGTCTGATCTGCGTTCGCTGCTCAAAATCACCGTCTATCTGCGCGACATGGCCGACTTTCCGTTCG
>JANNPG010000028.1:0-4344 GCA_031399805.1 Betaproteobacteria bacterium
TCGATGCCGGTCGCCAAGGCGCGCGAGTTTATCGCGCGCTTTCTGACACCGGTAGCCGTCACGGAACGTTTGCATATCCGCGCAGCCTTAGGCCGCGTGCTTGCTGAAGACGTGATTTCACCGCTCGACGTTCCATCGCACGACAACTCCGCGATGGATGGTTATGCGGTTCGCTTCGCCGACCTTAAAGCCGACGGCGAAGTCACGCTGAAGATTGCCGGCACGGCGTTTGCCGGCGTGCCGTTTCAAGGCGCGGTCAAAGCCGGTGCCTGCGTGCGCATCATGACGGGCGGCGTGGTGCCCGATGGCTGCGACACCATCGTCATGCAGGAACACGTAAAGGTCGCGGGCGACAGCGTGACCGTCGGCGGCGGTCATCGCCAAACGCAACATCTGCGCCGCGCCGGAGAAGACTTGAAAACGGGACAAGCCGCGTTAAAGCGCGGCGAATTGCTGCGGCCGGCGGAAATCGGCCTCATTGCGTCGCTCGGCATCGGTGAAATCGCCGTCTACCGCAAGCTGCGCGTTGCATTCTTCTCCACCGGCGACGAATTGCGCTCGATCGGCACGCCGCTCGGCGCAGGACAGATCTACGACAGCAACCGCTACACCCTGCACGGCATGCTGACGCGGCTCAACTGCGAAGTAATCGACATGGGCGTGGTGCGTGACGATCCTAAACTGATCGAGCAGGCATTCGGTGAAGCCGCGCGCTGTGCCGATGTCGTAATCACGAGCGGCGGCGTGTCGGTCGGCGAAGCCGATTTCGTGAAAGAACTGCTCGAGCGCCTGGGCGAAGTCGTGTTCTGGAAAATCGCCATGAAGCCGGGGCGCCCGCTCGCCTACGGCCGTATCGGCGGCGCGCATTTCTTTGGCCTGCCGGGAAATCCCGTCTCGGTGATGGTGACGTTCTATCAATTCGTGCGCGATGCGCTGCTGAAACTCTCGGGCCGCGATCCGCTGCCGCCACTGCCGACGTTTAAAGTGCCGTGCACCAGCACTCTGAAGAAGGCGCCCGGCCGCACCGAGTTCCAGCGCGGCGTATTGACGCAGGACGCGGCGGGCAACTGGAGTGTCCGCGTCACCGGCGATCAGGGCTCGGGCATTCTGCGCTCGATGGCGGAAGCCAACTGCTTTATTATCCTGCCGACCGATCAGGGCAACGTCACCGCCGGCACGCTGGTCGAAGTCGAGGTCATGGAAGGCGTGGCGTGACCAAGCGCAGAGCGTAGACACGATCCTGCGGCTGCGTTTCTATTTCTAATCGTTTTTTCACCGCGGGACTCCCGTCATGCCGTCATATCCTGAATTCGCCGGGCGCATCGTTGCGATTAGCGGCGCTGCGCAAGGCATAGGCGCGGTCACGGCGCGCGCCTTCGCCACCGAGCACGCGTGCGTTGCGCTACTTGATATCGACCAAGCGGGCGCTACGGCCATCGCCGCGGAAATCGTCGCCGCCGGCGGCCGTGCGCTGGCCGTGCATACCGATGTCACCGACGAAAAATCGGTGACCGCCGCGATCGCCGCAACGGTCACCGAATTCGGCGGCCTCGATGTGCTCATCAATTGCGCGGGCGGCTATGGCCGGCTCGCCACGGTGGAGGACATGCCGCTGGACGAATGGGACCGCACCATCACGCTCAACCTGCGCAGCGTCTTTCTGATGTCGCGCGCGGCCATTCCGCATCTGAAGAAATCGAAGGCCGGGCGCATCATCAGCGTGGCGTCGATCTCCGGCCGCACCGTGACTTCAGCCTCATCGCCCGCCTACGGTTCGGCCAAGGCAGCCGTCATACAACTCACGCGCTTTCTTGCCCAGCAACTCGGGCCGGACGGCATCACGGCCAATGCCATCGCGCCGATCACCACGCTCACGCCGCGCGTCAAAGCGCTGCGCACTGAGGAAGATATCGCACGTATCGCCGCCCAGGTCCCGTTGAAGCGGCTCGCCGAATCGGCCGACCATTCAAATGCCATGTTGTTCCTCGCATCGGACGCGGCGTCGTACATCAACGGTGTGGTGCTCGACGTCAATGGCGGCCGCGTTATGATGTGACGCGACATGTCGCGCACCTCTTTGTGTGGCAATCGCCGGCTTCGCCACTCACACACAGCATGAGCAACCCTTCTGTGAACGGACAGCGGCACGCGCGCCAGTTTCACTATCAGCCGGTGGCGAGCCACGTGCATCCGTTTCTCGTCGATCTGTGGGATGCGGTGCGCAATGAGACCGGCGGTCGTCTGGATGTCAGCGTGCTCGCGGACAATGCCGGACTCAAGGCCACGCATGCACAAATAATCGATAAGGTCAAACACGGCGAGATCGAATTCTACGCGGTGATGGGCAGCCTGCTTGGACCGCTCGCGCCGGTGTTCGAGATGCAGGGCCTGCCGTTTGCGTTCAAGCGCGAGGAGCAGGTCTATGCCTTGATGGACGGCGCGCTCGGCGACTACCTGCGCGACGAACTGGCGGCCCAGGGCGTCTATGCCGTGCCCGGCGGGCTTCTGGAAAACGGCTTCCGGCATATCTCGACGATAGACCGGCCGGTCAAACAAGCCGGCGATCTCGAGGGACTGCGCATACGCGTGCCCGAGGGCCGTATTTTCGACGACACTTTCCGCAGTCTGGGCGCCGAACCCACGCCGGTATTCGTTCTCGACATGCATCGTGCGCTCGCGGAAAAGCGCGTCGATGGGCAGGAAAACCCGCTCGCCATCACCGAATCGCTCAAGCTGCATGAAGTCACACGCCACGTGTCGCTCACCTTTCATATGTGGTCCGGTTTCAACCTGATCGCCAACCCCGCCTTCTGGCGCGGTCTGCCGGCGGACATGCGGGAGATAGTGCTGCGCAACGTCAGACGGCACGTCGCGCGCCAACGCGCTCACACCAGCGCGCTAAACCGCGATCTCGAACTGAAGCTCGCAGAGCGCGGCATGCTGTTCACGCGTCCGGACATCGCAACCTTTCGCGCGCGGCTGACGGGCGGATTTTATGCGCGATGGAAGGCCGAATTCGGCCACACTGCGTGGACGCTGCTTGAAGCCGGGGTGGGCACGCTCGCCTGACTGATTGCGCGCGCACGGCTCGTCGCATGGCTGCAATTGTAACCGCTTTGCATCAATTACTTACACTGCCGGACCCCGCGCCGGGCGGGTCTGTTTCCGTGATCCGCGAGCATCGGACTTGACTTGCATCAACTTCAATTCCAGTGGCACATTTGATAATAAAAAACATGAGAAAAGGCGAGCAAAAAGTGAAGACTGCCCAAAAAGAGTGCGTCGAGTTGAAGCTTCCCGTGTCCCGTGCATTGATGCCCCTGAACGTGAAGGCCGGGCCCCCTGTCCGCGTCGACGCCGGCGGCCGGCCGGCGAGTCAGACCGTGTCGCTGCCAGACACCGGCCGGTTCTTCGAGATCCGGTTCGAATCGATCGGCGGCTTGGGCGCTCACGCGGCGGGGCAAGTGCTGGCGACAGCCGCCGTGATAAGAATGGGGCTGAACGGCGCCCATTTCTCCTCGTACGGGTCCGAGAAGAAGGGTTCGCTGGTGCGCTCGTTTGTGCGCCTGGGACCCACGGACCGGCCGATCCGCAACAGCGCGCCCGTCGAGGCGCCCGATGTCGTCGTGGTTTTCCACGCCGCACTTCTGCACAATCCCGCGACGTTCGCGGGACTCGTCAAGGACGGCACGTTCATCTACAACGCGCATGCGGGTCCCGTTCCGGTGGAACTCGCGGCGCTGCCGCGCACCGCGCGCGTGATCCGCGTTGACGCACTCGGGATCGCAATGCAGGAGAATTCGCGCCCCAATGCGGTGCTGCTCGGGACGCTTGCCGGCGCGTTTCCGTTCCTCGACGCCGGTCAGATCCTTGAAGCGCTCTCCGAGGAGTTCGCCGGCAAGCATCCGGAGGCGGTCGCGTCCAACGAGCGCGCGTTCCGGCGCGGCGCCACCGATTTCGAGAAGCTCGAGGGTGTCGGTCGTGCCGAGGGTGACCTGCCGGTCGTTCGCGCCGAGCCGGTGTGGGGCTATGAGACGCAGCCCGTTGGCGGCATCATCCCCGAGCCCGGCAACATGGCGTGGAACGACCTCTCGGCGTCACGCACCGGATGGCTGCCGGTCCTCGACCGCGAGAAGTGCATCCACTGCGGCTTGTGCGACCTGGTCTGTCCCGACTTCTGCCTGACGTGGGGTGATGGCGAAGCGGGCGGCAAATTCGAGCGTGAGCTGATGGGCGTGGATTACCGCTACTGCAAGGGTTGCCTGCGCTGCGTGGAGTCCTGCCCCACCGGCGCGCTGGCCAAGGAGACGGAAACGCCGGGCCTCGCCAACCGGCTGCGCGTGC
>JANNPG010000042.1:0-4179 GCA_031399805.1 Betaproteobacteria bacterium
GCGGTGGCGCACGGCCAGATGCCCGAGCGCGAGCTGGAGCGCGTGATGCGCGAGTTCGTCGGCCAGAAGCACAACCTGCTGCTGTGCTCGACCATCATCGAGACCGGCATCGACGTGCCGACCGCCAACACCATCATCATCAACCGCGCCGACAAATTCGGCCTTGCCCAACTGCACCAGTTGCGCGGCCGCGTCGGACGCTCGCACCACCAGGCCTATGCCTACCTGCTGCTGCCCGATGAAGGCAGTATCACGGGCCAGGCGAAGAAGCGCCTCGAAGCAATCCAGTTAATGGAAGAGCTTGGCGCGGGGTTTTTCCTTGCCGTGCATGACCTTGAAATCCGCGGCGCCGGCGAAGTGCTCGGCGACTCGCAGTCCGGCGAAATGCAGGAAGTCGGCTTTAACCTCTACTGCGCGATGCTCGACACCGCGGTCAAGTCCCTGAAGCTCGGCAAGGAGCCCGATTTATCGGCGCCGCTCGGTATCACGACCGAAATCAACCTGCACGCGCCGGCGCTCCTGCCCGACGATTACTGCAACGACATCCACGAGCGCCTGGTGATCTACAAGCGGCTCGCCAACTGCGAAACCGCCGGCGAGCTCGATGCGATGCATGAGGAGCTCATCGACCGTTTCGGCCTGCTGCCGCCGCACGCCAAGACCCTGCTGGAAACCCACCGCCTGCGCGTGCTCGGCAAGCCGCTCGGCATCGCGCGCATCGACGCTTCGGAAACCGGCGTGCAGTTGCAATTC
Source organism: Betaproteobacteria bacterium (assembly GCA_031399805.1). Lineage (GTDB taxonomy): Bacteria > Pseudomonadota > Gammaproteobacteria > Burkholderiales > SG8-41 > PALSA-1004. The sequence continues at coordinate 754 of JANNPG010000042.1, forward strand.
GTGCCGGACCCGCCGATCGACGCCGCGCGCGTGATGAAGCTGATCCAGCGCAACCGGCACTACAAGCTCGCCGGGCAGGACCGCCTCAAGGTCAGCGCCGACCTGCACGAAGTCAGTGAGCGTGTCACGAAGGTCAGGCAGATTTTCGGCGAGCTTACCGGCTGAGGTTTGCGCGATGTTCAAAGCGATTCTCTGGGACAACGATGGCGTGCTGGTCGATACCGAGCACCTCTACCGCGACGCCACGCGCAAAATCCTCGCCACGGTCGGCATCGATCTCAGCGACGACCAATACGGGGACTTGTTCCTGAGCCAGAATAACGGCGCCTGGCATCTGGCCGCGGCACGCGGCCACTCCGACTCCGCAATCATCGAACTGCGCATGAAACGCGACGCGCTATACAGCACGGTGTTGCGCGAACGCAATCACACCATAGCCGGCGTGGAGGATGTGCTGCAATCGCTGCACGGACGCTTTGCGATGGGCGTGGTGACGAGCTCGCAGCGCACTCACTTCGAGATCATTCACGCTGCCACCGGCCTGCTGCGTTATTTCGACTTCGTGCTGACCCGCGAGGATTATGCAAACTCCAAGCCCGATCCCGAGCCCTATCTTGCAGGAATCGCAAAAACCGGCCTCAGTGCAGACGAGTGCATCGCGGTCGAAGACACACCGCGCGGATTGACGGCGGCGACCGGCGCGGGCATCAAATGCGTGGTCATTCCGAACGCGCTCACTGCCGGCGGCGATTTCACCGCTGCATACAAAGTTCTGCGCGATATCCGCGAACTACCCGCTGTACTCGAGCAATCGCGCCGACACGCTCCGGTATAATCGCTCATGGATCGAGAGTCTGTCTCATGAATATCCGCGCGTGCGACGGCGGACATTTTCGCCCAGTTCTAGGAGAACGACTGCAGCAATATGTCGATATTGCTAAGGAGGCCGACACCGAAATGGGCGAAAAATGGCCCCGTCCCGCAGGGTTGCCGCCAGAAAAAGCCGATGACAGCGTTGCTCGTCTTGGCAATAGAATGACTATTGCCTTCACCGGGCGCCTTGCCCTCGACTTTTCTGGCGACAACGCATCGCGTGGATATTCATGAGACAGACTCTAGTGATTCAAGGCACCGAGGTCGAAACCCGCGACCTCAAAGAGCTGGCCAAGCTTGCCGGCGCATCCGCCATCGAAGCCAGCACGCCCAACGCTTTTCGGTTGCGCAATGCGATGCCCAACCCAGCGATCGTGCCACACTGTGAAAAAGCCCGACTCGATTACGCCTTCGTCCCGGAGACGCGCAAACTCGCCGACATCCGGCTTGCGGTGATGGACATGGATTCGACTTTGATCACGATCGAATGCGTAGACGAAATTGCGGACATGCAGGGCTTGAAGCCGCAGGTCGCCGCGATCACCGCCGCGGCGATGCGCGGCGAACTCGACTATCCGGGAAGCCTGCGCCGGCGCGTGGCATTGCTCAAAGGCCTCGACGCGGGCGCGCTGCAGCGTGTCTATGACGAAAGATTACGCCTGTCGCCGGGCGCGGATGCGATGCTCGTGAAATTCAGGCAACTCGGCATCAAGACGCTGCTGGTGTCCGGCGGCTTTACGTATTTCACCGAGCGGCTGCAGGATCGCCTCAAGCTCGACTATACGCGCTCCAATGTGCTCGAGATCGCCAACGGCAAGCTGACCGGACAGGTCATCGGCAATATCGTCGACGCCGAGGTGAAGCGCGCCGCATTGCTGCAAGCCCGTGACGAACTGGGATTAAACAGGAATCAGATCGTCGCGCTCGGCGACGGCGCCAACGATCTCAAGTTCATGGCGGAAGCCGGCGTCAGCGTCGCCTATCGCGCGAAACCCGTGGTGCGGGCGCACGCGACACACGCGCTGAACTACGTCGGGCTCGACGGCGTTTTGAACCTGTTCAACTAGAGTGTCAGTCCGATCGCCTTGCCGAGCTTGTCGTAAGTCTCGAACTGCTCCTGCACGAACTTTGCCGTGTCGGTGGGACTCAGAATGCGCGGCACCGAGCCGATACGTTCCGTCGCGGTTGTCCACTGCTGATCTTTGGCGACTTTCTGCAGTATGCCAGCCCAATAGGCAACGAGCCTCTTGTCCATTCCGGGCGGGCCGTATAACGCGCTCCAGCCGATGATGCGCTCGAGTTGCGGATAACCAACCTCCTTGGCGGTCGGCACATTGGGGATTTCCTTGTAGCGCTCTGGCGTCGTCGTGATGAGCGCGCGCAATTGTCCCGATTTGATGAAACTCAACGCGGTGCCGAGGTTGGTGCAGTTGAGATCGACCTCGCCCGACACCAGCGCGACGGTGGCGTCGCCGCCGCCCTTGTACGGGATCTGGACGCCCGCGTCCTTGCCGAGCTTCAGGATGTCGAACAGCATCTGCGGCCCCATTTCATGGATGGTGCCGATACCGGCGGTGCTGTATTTGAGTTTGCCGGGATTTTTCCGGAAGCCCTCGACCAGGTCGCCGAACGATTTGAACGGCGAATTAGCGCGCACCACGCAAACGTACGGATTGAGTTCGAGCAGGCCGAGAAACGTGAAATCGTTCCACTTGTAGGCCAGATCCGGTTTCAGTGCCGGCAGTGTCGCCTGCGAACCGACACGCGCGAGCAGCAGCGTGTAACCGTCGGGCGTCGCCTTTTTCACGTACTCCGAGCCGATCGCGCCGCTGGCGCCGACCTTGTTGAGCACCACGCCGTTCTGGCCGGTGTATTTGGGGAATACTGCCGTAAGATTGCGCGCGGCGAGGTCGGAGTCGCCGCCCGCCGAGAACGCCGCCACCACCAGGATCGGTTTGTCCGGGTACTGCGCGGATGCACTGGATGAGGCTACGAAGAAAATCAGCGCGCCAAGCGGCAAGCGGGCAGCGAAACGGCACACGCACAGTATTGTCATCGGAAACCTCCCTCGGATGTTGTTCGACCAGCCGGCTCCGCCATGGCGGCGGGGTGCATTACCACCGCAACGATAGCCTAAGTTAGAGTAACAGCGCTAGTGCCGGCCGCCTAAAACATCGACGACGACCATATTCTTGCGCGTGTTTTCCTCGACGTTCTTCGCGTACCCCTTTGCCCAATCCCGCTCGGTCTCGAGCAGCCCCAGATTACCAATTCGGGTTATCGGTTCCGTGCTCACCACAGCGGCTTGCTGAGTTTCTCCGTGAACGAAGAGAACATAATGTTAAAGCTGATGCTTATCCTCTCTTCCCCGCTCATATTCGCGTAACCGGTGTGCTGGTGTTAGGACGGTAAAATAAGAAGAGTGCCATTCTTCACTCTGACCACGACCTGGTCGGTATTTTCGGCCGTGAGTTCAACGACCGGAGGCCTGATGATACCGGTCTGATTTCTTGGGTCATGAAAGTTTATTGTGTCCGTGCCCGAATGAGTTCG
>JANNPG010000055.1:0-1546 GCA_031399805.1 Betaproteobacteria bacterium
TCGATGCCGACTGGCAGATGTCCTACAAGCGCCAGATGGAGTTTTACCAGTGGCTCCTGCGGCGCCAGGGGCTCGCGGTCGCGCGCCGGGGCTGGTTCGTCTACTGCAACGGACGGCGCGATCTGCCCGCGTTCGGGAAGCGGCTGGAGTTCACGATCAGGCTGCTGCCGTACGACGGCGACGACGGCTGGATAGAAGCATCGCTCGTCGCGATCCGCCGCACGCTCAGCGCCGCCGCACCACCGCCGAATACCGGCGAGTGTGAGTACTGCGTGTTTGCTGAAAAGGCGGTGAACGCCGGGATTCCGGCGCAGTGAAGGGGTGAAGAGGGGATAGAGCAAGGATGAAGGATGAAGAGGGAAGGACAAGTGTAAGTTCGGATAGGCGAACGAAGGAGGGGCTACGATGAAGGTGTACGAATTGGTGGCGCAGTGCGCGCAGGCGCGCGAGAGTGCCGACCCGATGAAATCGGTGCGCGAGGTGCTGGAGGGGCTGCGTGGCGATGTCGCGGCGATTGAAGCCGCGCTCGATTACGTTCCGGGTACCGGCGGCAACGCGAACCAGGTTTTCTACCGCTCGCCGGACCTCACGCTCCTTAAGGTGCGTTTCCCGAACGGCCGGCGCACTCCGCCGCACGATCACGGCACGTGGGCGATGATATTGCTGCTCTCGGGCGAGGAGAAGAACACGCTCTACCGGCGGGAGAACGGAGCATTGCGCAAGGCGGGCGAAATGACGCTTACGCGCGGCGCGATCCTGCCGCTGCGCGCGGACACGGTGCATGTCGCGGAATGCCTCGGTGACACACCGGCGGTCGGCCTGCATGTTTACGGCGGCGACATCCTCGCGCTGCCGCGCCGGATGTGGAACCCGGAGACCCTCGAAGAACATGCGCTCGACTGGACGCTGTACGAAAACTTCGCGCGCATGGCATCGCTTGCGGCGGGCGCGCCGGCGTGAGGGGTGAAGAGCGGTGATCAAGCGATTCAGGGATTAAGTGATTCGGTAATTTAGTTGCGCAATCACTCCAGCTGCTGCATTCAGGTGTTGAGAATAATCCGGCGGTACTTTTCGGTATCGCGCCGCACGCGCTCGGTGAACTGCTCCGGCGTGCTGGCGACGACTTCATAGCCCGCCGTAACGAAGCGATTCTTCACTTCGGGCATGTTGACGACGCGCACGATCTCCCGGTTCAGCGCCAGCACCGTCGCGGCGGGCGTTTTCGCGGGCGCGAAGATGCCGACCCAGAACTCGACCTGGAAACCGTCGAGACCGCTCTCGGCGATCGTCGGCACGTTGGGCAGTTGCGGATCGCGCCGCGAGCCGGTCACACCGAGCGGTTTCAACTTGCCGGCGTCAATCAGCGCGGCGAGGCTCGAATAGAGGGTCAGCAGCAGCTGCGATTCGTTCGAGACCACGGCGATCACCGCCGGCGCGCCGCCCTTGTACGGGATGTTGTTCATCTCGATACGCGCCTGCAGCTTGATCATGTTGGCGGCGATCTCGCCGGTCGCGCCGGCGACCGCCATATTGAGCTTGCCCGGCG
>JANNPG010000059.1:0-4615 GCA_031399805.1 Betaproteobacteria bacterium
CGTACTCGTAGCGGTAAGTGCCGTCGGGAATTTCCTCGATGCGCTTCCTCACGGCGGTCTCGGTGAAATCGTGAATCGCCGAGGCGAGCTCGTTCAGGCTCGCGAGGCCCGTCTCCTCCATGAAGCCAGTCAGCCGGTTGGCGGCGACGGCGCACGAGGCCATCATCGCGTGGATGTCGCCCACGACCTGGTCGGGAACGCGCACGTTGGCGCGGATGATGTTGAATACGTCGGTGTTGGGCTCGCCGCGCCGCATCAGCTTGAGTATCGGCAACTGCAGACCTTCCTGGTAGATCTCGCGGTTCTCCGCGGTCCAGCGGCCGCCCATGTCGGGCGGGTGCGCGACGACACCGCTGAAGGCGACCAGGCGCCCGGCGCGGTTGAAGATCGGCGCTACCATGCTGATGTCCTGCAGATGCCCGCTGCCGATCCACGGGTCGTTGGTGATGACGACGTCGCCGGGATGCCAGCCCTCGACTTTCATCGCCGCCTGAAAGTGGCGGATGGTTTTCGGCAGCGTGCCGATAAAGGACGGCGCGCTGGTCGTCGACTGGGCGAGCGAATTGCCGTCACCGTCGAACAGCACCACGGCGTAATCCTCCGCCTCGCGGATGATCGGCGAGAACGCCGTGCGCACGAGCGCGGCGGCGGCCTCGTCCACGAACGAAATGATCCGGCTCCACGAAATTTCCATGAAAATCGGGTCGTCGATTTTGCGCATGGCGTTTGCCGGTCAGAAGTCGATGATCAGATTGCGGTAGCCGTCGACCGTGCACGTCTGGCCGGCGCCGATCAACGCGGAGAACTCGCCCGACTGCACCACGGCTGGACCAGCGAACCGCACGCCCGCCGCCAAGTCGTCGTGCAGGTAGATCGGCGTATCCACGTAGCCGTGGATGTCCGGCGAGTACGCGGCACGCGTTTTGGCAGGTTTGGCGTTGCCTTTTGCAGCCGGCGCTTTGCTCAACTCGAGAGTGGCGTTTGCCGTGACCGCGCGCACGCGGAAACTGACGAACTGCACCGGCGATTCCTCGAGATGCCTGCCGTAGAGTTCGTCGTACGCGGTGTAGTAAGCGCGCAGCACCTCGGCGGAACGCTCGCGGGTGAACTTGCCGGCCGGCAGCGTGACTGCGCATTCGCTGCCTTGCCCGCGGTAGCGCATGTCGGCGGTGCGCACGACCTTGATTCCCGACGCCGGCACGTCGGCGAGATGCCCGCACGCTTCGCGCACCATGTCATCGAGCAGCCGGTTGATGGCGTCCCAGTCGGCGCCGTCGAGATCGGCCATGTGGCTGCGCACCACGTCGAACGAGCGCGGCGCCGCGAGCAAGCCCAGCGCCGACATCACGCCCGCGTTGCGCGGGATGATGAGCTTCTTCACGCCGAGCTTCTTCGCCACACCCTGCGCGTGCAGCGGGCCGGCGCCTCCGAACGCGACGAAAGTGAATGCGCCGGGGTCCTTGCCGCGCTCGACTAAATGAATGCGCGCCGCGGTCGCCATGTTCTCGTTGGCGATTTCGTGCACGCCCCAGGCGACTTCGGTCGCGGAGATCTTGAGCTGCGCCGCGAGTGCGTCCGTCGCCGCGCGCGCGCTTTTGAGATCGAGCGTCATTTCCTTGCCGGCGAAATCGTCCGGGTCGAGGTATCCCAAAACGAGGTTGGCGTCGGTCACCGTCAGTTGCTGGCCGCCGCGGCGGTAGCACACCGGGCCGGGGTCGGCGCCCGCGCTGTCCGGGCCGACTTTGAGCAGTCCGTACTGATCGATGCGCGCGATGCTGCCGCCGCCGGCGCCGATCTCGATCAACTCCACCGTGGGCGACTTGACGATGAGCCCGCTGCCTTTCTTGAAGCGTTGCAGCCGCGCGATCTCGAGTTGCGAGGAGAGCGTGGCCGCGCCGTGCGTAATCAGGCCGATTTTCGCGGTGGTGCCGCCCATGTCGAACGAAACGAGCGTGTCGATGCCGATGCGCGAGCCGAGAAACCGCGCCGCCTCGACGCCGGCCGCCGGGCCCGACTCGAGTATCTTGATCGGCATGCGCGAGGCGACGTCGGCGTCGGTGAGCCCGCCGCTCGACAGCATGATGTGGAAGCGGCCGCCGAAACCGAGGTCCTTGAGCCCGCGCGTCAAGCGGCCCAGGTACTCGCGCGTGACCGGCTGCGTGTAAGCGTTGGCGGCGGTGGTCGAGGCGCGCTCGTATTCGCGGATCTCGGGCTGCACTTCGGACGACAGCGATACCGCGATGTCCGGGAATTCGCTGCGTATCAGCGCGCCGACCGCCTGCTCGTGCTGCGGATTCACGTACGAATGCAGGAAACACACCGCGATGGCCGTCACGCCTTGTCCCTTGAGATCGGCGACCACGTGGCGCACTCCGGCGAGATCGAGCGGCGTGACCACCGCGCCGGCTGCGTCGATTCTTTCGACCGCTTCCCGGCGCAGTTCGCGTGGCACCAGCGGCGGCGGCAGGTCGATGCCGAGATCGTAGATGTCGTAGCGGGTTTCGGTGCCCATCTCGATGATGTCGCGGAACCCCTCGGTCATGATGAGGCCGGTCTTCGCACCCTTGCGCTCGATGACGGTGTTGGTGACGAGCGTGGTCGCGTGCATGAAGTAGCCGGCGTCCGCGAGCCGCAGGCCGCGCTTTTTCAGGAGGCGCAGCGTGCCGTCGAGAATCGCGATGCTCGGATCGGCGGGCGTCGTCAGGAGCTTGCCGGTGGCAATCTCGCCGCTCGCCGCGTCGTGCAGCACGAGGTCGGTGAAAGTTCCGCCGACGTCGGCCGCGAGCCTAAGAGTGCCTAACATAATGAAACACGTGTGCGTTGCAGCCAGAATTGGTGATGGCAAGGCGCCCGGTGCGGGGAATAGTCATTCTATTGCCAAGACGAGCAACGCGGCCAGCGCCGATTCTGGCTGCAACCCTTCGGGCTGGCACGAGTTTTGGCCCATAACATTGTCGCAAGCCACTAGCTTAGAATGACTAAGCGTCGTGCCTTGCTTCGCGTTCTGAGCCAAAATCGTGACAGCGCATCGCGCGTTTCATCATGTTAGGCACTCTAAGTTCAAGTTTCGCCACTCGTTATTTTCCCCGGCAAGCGTGAAATGGCGGCGCAACGGTTCACCCATCGCGCGCAGGGCTGTATGATACCGCGTGCAGCATTTGCCGCGCCGCGAACAGTAAGAACCCACATGCACTACATCGACTCATCCACGGGCGCGACTTATCCGCTCGACAAGCCGCGCTGGTGCGGCGACGGCGGCGCTTACCTCAATCTCGGCGACGCGCCGGGGCTTACGCGCGGCGACATCGATACGTCGCGGCGCTCGGTCTGGCGCTACGCCAAGGCGTTGCTCGTCGATGCGAACGACGCGGTGACGTTGGGCGAAGGCTGGACGCCGCTCATCTGCGGGAAGTTGGACGGCGTGGCGGTGACGATGAAGCTCGAGTTCATGATGCCGACCGGTTCGTTCAAGGACCGCGGCATGACGACGCTCATCACCTATCTGAAAAGCCACGGCATCGCGCGCGTGCTGGAGGACTCATCCGGCAATGCCGGCGCCTCACTTGCCGCCTATTCCGCAGCCGCCGGCATGCAGAGCCGCATTCTGGTGCCAGAGACCGCGTCGTACCCGAAAATCGCGCAGATGGCGGCAACGGGTGCTGACGTGGTTACGATTAAGGGTTCGCGCCAGGACGTCGCCGACGCAGCCTTGCGTTACGCCAGCGAAATGTTCTACGCGAGCCACAACTGGCAGCCGTTTTTTATCGAGGGCACGAAGACACTCGCCTACGAATTGTGGGAGCAATTCGGCTTCAAGGTGCCGGACAACATCGTGTTTCCGGTCGGTTACGGCAGCAATGTGTGCGGCTGCGAACGCGGGTTCGCGGAATTGAAGCGGCGCGGCGAGATCGAGCAGGCGCCGCGCCTCTTCGGCGTGCAGGCGGCGAACTGCGCGCCGTATTTCGCGGCGTTCAAGGCGGGCGTCGAGGAACTCGTGCCGACCGATATTACGACCACGATTGCGGAAGGCATCGCGTCGTCGAAACCGACGCGCGTGCGCGAGGTTCTGCGCGCGGTGCGCGATTCGGGCGGCAGCATCGTGGCCGTAACCGAGGACGAGATCGTGTCCGCGCTCGGCGCGCTGGCGCGCCAGGGTTTGTACGTGGAGCCGACGAGTGCGGCGGCGGCGGCCGGCCTGCGGCTGTTGTTGAAGGACGGCGCGATCGCGCCGGACGAGACGACGGTCCTGGTGCTGACCGGGTCCGGCCTCAAAGCGTCGGAAAAAATCGGCCGGTTGTTGCGGGTCGGCGCGCGCGCCGAATAAGCGCGGAAAAAAAGACCGCGCGAGCGGGCTTTTTTGTTGGCGATGGCGGCGAACTATTCGAGCTTGAGTCCGGCGGCCTTGACGATTTTCGCCCACTTGTCGATTTCGATTTTCAGCCAATTACCGAGTTGCTCCGGGGTCATGGTGTGAACCTCGGCGCCCTGCTTCGCGAGGTTCTCCTTCATTTCCGGCGTGTTGAGAATGCGCGAAATTTCACTGTTGAGCCGGCCGACGACGTCTTTCGGCGTGCCCGCCGCCGCGACGATGCCCTGCCACGAGCCGGTCTCGAAG
>JANNPG010000060.1:0-15508 GCA_031399805.1 Betaproteobacteria bacterium
GCGCAGAGTCGCTTTGAGTTCGTGGCGCTCGCGCAGGCCGCCGCGCCGCACCGCACCGCGTAACTCGCCGATCAGGAATTCAGTAGCCGCCACGCCGACATCCGCCACCAGCAGCGTGGTCTCGAGTTCCGTGAAGAACGCTGCATCGATCTTGCCGCCGGCGAAGAGATCGGAGAGATCCGTGTTCAGCACTTCGCGCGTGCGCGCGAGGCCCGCTTTGAGCCGCGCGCTCCAGCCCGCGTCCGGTTTTGGGTTCGACTTCAGGAAACTAAACATCGGTGGCGCAGTCAGACGTGGCGATGGGTGGGAGGCGGGATTTCTCGCTCGCCCGGTATGTCGAGCACAATTATGGTAATTAACTTAAAATTCTAGCCGGAAAGCATCAGCCGGGCTACTCATCTTCCCACTTTAGAGACTCCGCATGTTATTCAAGTTTTTCAACGCTGCCGCGCGCGCCGGTTTGTGCGCACTGGTCGCCATCCTGTTGTCTGTCGCCACCGGTGCGCACGCGCAAACGAGCGAATACAAGCTCGCGAATGGCTTGCGTGTGATCGTCAAGGAGGACCACCGCGCGCCGACGGTGGTGTCCATGGTGTGGTACAAAGCGGGCAGCATGGATGAGTTCAACGGCAGCACGGGTGTTGCGCACGTGCTCGAGCATATGATGTTCAAGGGTACTAAATCGATTCCGGCGGGCGAGTTTTCAAAGCGCATCGCCGCCGCCGGCGGCCGCGACAATGCGTTTACCTCGCGCGACGCGACCGGCTACCATCAGCAGTTGCACAAGTCGCGGTTGCCGCTCGCCTTCGAACTCGAGGCCGATCGCATGGCGAACCTGGTGTTGTCGCCCGAGGAATTTGCCAAAGAGATCAAGGTCGTCATGGAGGAGCGCCGCCTGCGCACGGAAGACCGCGCGCAGGGCCTCCTCTACGAGCACTTGATGGCGACCGCACTGACCGCACACCCTTACCGCGCGCCCATCGTCGGCTGGATGAGCGATCTTGAAAACATGACCTGGCGCGACGCGCGCGACTGGTATGACCTCTGGTATGCGCCGAATAACGCGACCATTGTGGTGGTCGGAGACGTCAATGCGCAGGATGTGTTCGCGCTCGCGGACAGGTATTTCGGCGCCATCAAGCAGAAGACTTTGCCCGCGCGCAAGCCGCAGGACGAGCCGGCGCAACGGGGCATCCGGCGCATCGTGGTCAAGGCGCCGGCGGAGTTGCCGTCCTTGTTGATGGCTTATCGCGCGCCGGTGCTGCGCGACGTCGATCGCGACTGGGAACCGTACGCGCTTGAAATGCTGGCGGGCGTTCTCGACGGGCATGCCGCCGCGCGGCTGAACAGCGCGCTGGTGCGCAGCGAGAAAATCGCCAACGCCGTCGGCGCGGGCTACGACAGCACGCAGCGCGGCCCCGGCATGTTCATGGTCAGCGGGGTTCCGGGCAGCGGCAAGAGCATAGCCGAGCTGGAAGAGGCGCTGCGCCGCGAGCTGGCGAAAGTGATCAATGACGGCGTGAGCGAGGAGGAATTGAAGCGTGTCAAGGCGCAGGTCGTTTCCTCGCAGGTGTTCCAGCGCGACTCGATCTATTTCCAGGGGTGGCAAATCGGCGCCCTTGAAGTCGCCGGGTATTCGTACAAGGCAATGGACACGATGATCGAGAAACTGCGCCAGGTGACGCCTGCGCAGGTGCAGGCCGTGGCAAAAAAATATCTTGTCGACGACAGCCTCACCATTGCGGTGCTCGATCCGCAGCCGCTCGACGGCCGCAAACCGGCGGCGGCACAAGGATCGCGTCATGGTCAATAAAATGAACCGCTGGGTATGCGCGCTCATCCTGTGTCTGGCGGCGGCGCCGGCATGGTCGCTCCTGCCGATTCAGCACTGGCAGACGTCAAACGGCGTCCGTGTCTACTTCGTCGAAACGCGCAATTTGCCGATGCTCGATGTGAGTGTGGATTTTCCGGCCGGTTCGGCGTACGACACGCGCGAGAAATCCGGGGTCGCCGCGCTCACGCAAAATCTGCTCAAGCTCGGCGCCGGCGGTTTATCGGAAGACGAGATTGCGCGCCGCATGGCCGACACCGGTGCGCAATTCGGCGGCCGCGTCGAAGCCGACCGCGCAGGTGTGACGCTGCGCACGCTTACCAGCGCGGATGAAATGAAACAGGCGATCGAAGTATTTGCGCGCGTCCTGCAGCGCCCGGAATTTCCGGCCGCGGTGCTCGAGCGCGAGAAGGCACGCATCATCGGCGCCATCAAGGAAGCCGATACCAAGCCCGAAACCCTGGCCACCAGGAGTTTCAGTGAGCTGGTATACGGCAACCATCCGTATGGCCTGCGCGGCGCGGGCGAAGCGGCGACGGTGGCGGCGATTACGCGCGACGATCTGGTCGCGTTTTTCCGCCGCTATTACACCGCCGACCGGGCGGTGGTGGCGATCATCGGCGACCTCGATCGCGCCGCCGCCGAGGCGCTCGCGGACACGCTGACGCGGGAACTGCCCCGCTCCAGCGCGGCGCCGGAAATTCCCGCGGTGCCGTCGCTCGCGCGCGCCGAAACGCGGGTGATCCCGCATCCCGCTTCACAAAGCCACTTGCTGATCGGCATGCCCGGTATCAAGCGCAGTGACCCCGACTATTTTCCGCTTTTCGTCGGCAACTACATTCTCGGCGGCGGCGGTTTTTCGTCGCGCATCACCGAAGAGGTTCGCGCCAAGCGCGGTCTTGCGTATTCGGCTTACAGTTATTTTTCGCCAATGCAGGAACGCGGGCCGTTCGTGATCGGCTTGCAGACGAGGAAGGACCAGGCCGGCGAGGCGCTTGCCGTGGTGCGCGCGACGCTCAAGGACTTTCTTGCGAACGGACCGACCGCAGACGAGTTGCACAGAGCGAAACAGAATCTCGTCGGTGGCTTTCCGCTCAGAATCGACAGCAACCGCAAGCTACTCGATTATCTCGGCGTAATCGGCTTCTATCATCTGCCTCTTACTTACCTCGAAGATTTCGTGCCCAACGTCGAAAAGGTCACGCTTGCCGACATGCGCGACGCATTTGCGCGCCGTGTCGATCCCGCGCGCATGGTGACGGTGGTGGTTGGAGGCGATATGGCGACGGCCGGGACGGCGGGCGCCAACTAGCGGCGAAGCGCGACTCGCGCAGAGGCGGAACCCGATGCCGGCAACCAAGAACAAAGTCCGCATCATCGGCGGCGAGTGGCGCAGCCGGATCATCGCGTTTCCGCCGCGCGCGGATTTGCGACCGACACCCGACCGCGTGCGCGAAACGCTTTTTAACTGGCTCGGCCAGGATTTGACCGGCAAATGCTGTCTTGACCTCTTTGCGGGCAGCGGGGCGCTTGGGTTCGAGGCGGCATCGCGCGGGGCGCAACGCGTCGTGATGGTCGAGCGCGACCCCGTCGCGTGGCGGGCGCTGCAGGCGAATTGCGCGCTGCTGGCAGCACGCGCAGTGGAACTCAAGTGCTCGGATGCGTTAGAATTTCTGCGCGCGGACGATGGCAGCTATGACATCGTATTTGTCGACCCGCCGTTTCGCGCGGATTACCTGCAACAAGTGCTTCCCGCGCTGGTTCCGCGCCTGGCGCGTGCCGCGCTGGTTCATGTAGAAGCGCCGCAGGCGCCCGCGCTGGCGCCGGGCTGGGAAATCCAGCGCGGCGGCCGGGCGGGCGCGGTGACTCATCAATTGCTGAATTGGACAGGCTATGACGCTTAAAGCGGTGTATCCCGGAACGTTTGACCCGATCACTCTGGGCCATCAGGACCTCGTTCGGCGTGCCGCGAGCATGTTTGATGAGGTCATCCTCGCCGTCGCCGACAGCCGCGCGAAACGCCCGTTCTTTACGCTCGACGAGCGCGTCGAGATGGCGAAGAGCGTGGTCGGCGAATACAAAAACGTCACCGTGACGGGATTTTCCGGGCTGCTCATGCATTTCGCGAAAAAGCACAACGCCAAGGTCGTGATGCGCGGCCTGCGCGCGGTGTCGGACTTCGATTACGAGTTCCAGCTCGCGGGCATGAACCGCAATCTTTTTCCGGAAGTCGAATCGATATTTCTCACGCCGTCCGAGCAGTTTCTGTTCATATCGGCCACCCTGGTGCGCGAGATTTCGGTGCTCGGCGGCGATGTCAGCAAATTCGTCGCGCCGCACGTCGAGCAATGCTTGAAACGGAAGATTACCTCGCTCGGGGGCAAGGCGTGAGTCGCCCCGCATGGCGCTGATAATCACCGACGAATGCATCAACTGCGACGTGTGCGAGCCCGAGTGCCCGAACGGTGCGATCGCCGTCGGCGAGGAAATCTACGTCATTGATCCCAAACTTTGCACCGAATGCGTAGGCCACTACGACCAGCCGCAATGCGTCGTGGTGTGCCCGGTCGATTGCATACCGAACGATCCGCGCCACGTCGAAACGAAGGAAGAGTTATACGCGAAGTACTTGCGCCTGACGGCCGTGAAGGCTGGTGAGGCGTGAGGCGAAGGAACGAATACTGCGCACCGAGTTCCAATCTTCATCCTTCATCCTTCATCCTTCATCCTTCATCCTTCATCCTTCATCCTTCACCCCTCACTCGCACGCATCACCGCTGACATCTCGGACAGTAAAACGTCGAGCGCTGTCCCAGCACCAGGCTGCGAACTGGCGTGCGGCAGGTTAGGCACGGTTCGCCGTCGCGTCCATACACAAAAAAACGGTTCTGGAAATATCCCGCTTCGCCCGCGGAGTTCACGTAGTCGCGCAGGCTGGAGCCGCCCGCCGCGATCGCCTCGGCAAGCGTTTCCCTGATTTTTTCGACAAGGACGGCGTAGCGCGCAAGCCCGAGCCTGCGTGCCGGCAGCTTCGGGTTGATGCGCGCGCGATAGAGCGCCTCGTTCGCATAGATGTTGCCCACACCGGCGATGAGATGGCTGTCCATCAGCGCATTCTTGATCGGGCCGCTGCGGCCGCGTGTTTCGCGGTAGAGCCACTCGGCGTTGAGCGCATCCGACAGCGGCTCCGGCCCGATGTCGCGCAAGAGCTTGTGTGCGAGCGGGTCTCCGGCGTGCCACAGCACGAGCCCGAAGCGGCGCGGATCGCGCAATCGCACGGTACGGCCGTTGGCCAGCGCGAGATCGAAATGATCGTGGGCTTCCGGCGGCGTGCCCGCGGCCACCACCCACAAGCGTCCGGACATGCCCAGGTGCACGATCAGCGTGCCGTCGCCGGCGCGGAACAACAGATATTTTGCCCTGCGCTCGAGGCGGTCGATGCGGCGTCCGGTGAGTATGCGCGCAAGATTGCGCGGGACCGGCTGGCGCATTGCGCGGTTGCGCACCACAACCGCCGCGACGGTTGCGCCGCATACGAGGGGTGCCAGGCCACGCCGCGTGGTTTCGACTTCCGGCAGTTCCGGCATGATTATTTTTGCGCCGCGATGGCGGCGGGCCGCGCGAGCAGGCGTTGCGCCGCTTCGGCGGAAAACTGGTACTCGAACGGAGTATCGCTGCGCTTCAAGATGAATTGCGGCTCGCGCTGCAGAACGGCGACCGACACGTCGTTGCCGGTCTTGAGCTTGATCGCGGCCGCAGCCAACGGCTTGCGGTTGCTCGCGGGCTGCGCCGCAAGCGCGGTCGCCAGCCGCCATTCATCGACCCAGCGGTTGAAGTCGTCCTGGCTCGCGTCAGCGGCCGGCGGCGTCAGCTGCCACTTGCCGTCCTGCTGGACGAGTTTGAATTCGCCGAATTCGAACGCGACCGGCGCTTCGTCCGGTGCGAACAATTGCAGGCTGACGAGTTGCAGCGCGTTCTTCGGCAGTAAAGTGCCGTAGCGCAACGACACCGGGTAAATGCCGTCCTGCGTCAGCACGTACTGCTCGCGGCTCATTTCGTTGACCGCGCCGAAGCCGAAGGTCTGCTGATTGATGGTGACGCGCGCGTACGGTTCGTTCAAGTCATAGCGCGCGAGCCCGGCCGCCGCAAATCGATCTTTGGACGTGGCGTCGAGTAATTCGAGCAGGCGCTGTACTTGCGAGTTGTTGGCGCGCGCGGCGAACGGCGCGGTCAATTTCCATTCCGATGCCGTGCGCTCGAGCACCAACGGCGGGTTGCCTGCGATCTCGATCCTGATGCTTTTGGCGTCGGCGTTCTTCATTACCGACAGCTTTAGTTGCGGCTCGCTCTTGTGCGGCTTGTAGTATGCGAACAGCGCAAGTGCTGCGACCGCGGCCAGCAGCGCCAGATTAAGCCACCGCCGCTTGTTCATGCCTTGCGACGGCGCCACCAGATTACGACACCGGTGCTCACGAAAGCGAGCGGCAGGAAAATCAGGAATCCGAACAGGATCAGGTATTGAGCGCCGCGCCCGAGCTCAAGGCCGCTGTCGAGCGAGCGGCGCGGCTGGAGCGTAATCAGCGCATCGTCTCCCGCGAGCCAGTTGATCAGGTTGACGCCGAGGTCGAGATTGCCGCCGTTACCGAGGAATTGATTGCTGAGAAAATGACCGTTGCCGACGACGACGACGCGCTGGGCGCGCTCCTTGACATTGCGCTCCAGCGCAACCGCAATGTTCACCGGGCCCGGCACGTCGCGCGCCTTGTCGAACGCAATCGGGCCGTCGAGCTTGCCCATCTCGACCCAGCCGCGCGGCGCGACCTCGATCAGGCGCGCGACGCGCCAGTCGCCGCCTTCGGTGACGCCGATCAGGCGCGCGAACGGGAAGATGGTATTGAGCCGGAAACTGTCGGTGATGGCGTGGCGGCCGTAACTGGCGGCGATCGCCACCGTCGGTGACGCCTTGAGCTGCGCCGCATCGGGGTCGACCACGGTCCCGGGTCCGAGTACGAGGCCCAGGAGCTCGGCGACGGGCTGCATACCGCGCAACGGCTCCGGGTCGATCAGCCACAGCAGATTGCCGCCTTTCTCCACGTACTGTTTGATCTTCTGCACTTCGGCCGGCTGCAGATCCACCTGCGGGCTGGCGATCAGCAGCATGCTGGCGTTGGCGGGCACTTGCTGCGCGATGGCGAGGTTCAGATTGTTGGTTTTGAAGCCTTTGGCCGCCAGTTGCTTGCCGAATTCGCCGAGGTCGTGATTGGCAGCCCCGTTCAGGCCGCGTTCGCCATGACCTTCGAGCGTCATCACCAGGCGCTCGCCCGAACGCGCCAGACGCATCAGCGAGTTGACCAGCGATTGTTCGTTGTATTCGGTCAGGTGCTCGCTTTTCTGGTTGTATTCGATGACGGATTCGCCGTTGACGCGGATGCCGGCCGCCTGCGCGAGCTTGGGTTCTTCGCGCGGATCGACAAAAGTGACCGCGAGATCGGGCTTGATGCGCTGATAGGGCGCCAGAAAATCCTGCACCTGCTTGCGCGCGTCGCCGCGCACGTCCTGGCGCGTCGCGAACACCGTCACCTTGACCGGCCCGCCAAGCTTGGCCAGCACGTCGCGCGTTTGCCGGGAGATGGTGTTGCGCGCGTTTTGCGTGAGATCGTATTCGGCGCGATATTCGCGCGCAACGAACGCAATGAGCGCCGCGAGCGCAATCAGCAGCACGACGAACACGCCGTTTTGCAGCAGCATGCGGGTACGCAGTTTCGAGGTGTATTGCACGCGCTTACCCGCGCAACCGCACCGCGTCCAGGCGGCGGATGGTCAGAATAAGAAAAACCGCGAGCAAGAGCAGCATGCAAACCACGCTGTAGCTGTCGAGCATGCCCTTCGCGAACGACTCGAAATTCTTGAGCGGCGAGAGCACCTGCGCAAGTTCGGCCGGGACCGTCCAGCCGCGGCCGCGCAAGCCGTCGGCCGCGGTCTCGCCGGCGAGCAGCATGCCGAGCAAGAGGCCGAAGGCAATCATGGCGGCGACGAACGGTTGCGCGGTCAGGCACGAGGCATAGAGAGCGACCGCGGAGAAGCACGCGGCGAGCAGCGCCAGGCCGATGACGAGGCTCGCGAGCAGGCCGAAATCAAGGTGTCCGCCCAGGAGCAGCGACAGCGGCATCAAGGTCGTGAGGCCGACGATCAACCACAGGAAAGCCACCAGGCCCGCGAATTTCCCGAGCACGATCTCGGTCAACGACAACGGCGCCGACAGCAGCAATACCATGGTTTGATTGCGCCGCTCCTCCGCAATCAAGCGCATCGCGAGCAGCGGCACCGCAAACAGCAATATGATCGCCAGCGTTGCGAACACCGGGGAGGCGACGAGTTCGGTGATGCCCGGCGGACTCGGCATCTGGACGAGTTGCGGCTGAATTTGCATGAAGTCGTCGAGCCGTTTGAGAAAACCGAACGCGAGCACGACCTGCACGAAAGTGAGCACCACCCACGCGAGCGGGGACGCGAACAGCGCTTTCAATTCCTTGCCGGCAATAGTAAAGATCATTGTTCTTCCTTGCGCGTCAGGTGCGCGAACACGTCTTCGAGGCTGGTTTGCGCCGGCGTGAGTTGATACAGGCCCCACGATTTTTCAACGGCGCGCCGCACCACTTCATCGGTTGCATCGGCGGCGTCCGCGAAGCTCACGCGAAACTGGTTGTCGCCGGCCGGCTCCACGCGCGTAACGCCGGGCACGGCCGCGATCTCGTCTGCCGCAGGCGGACGTCTGAAGCCGAGCAGTATCATGTGCCCGCCCTGAAACTGCGTGAGTGCGGCGATCGTGTCGTTGAATACCGTGGCACCGTGGTGCAGTATCTGCACGCGGTCGCACACGGTTTCGACTTCCGGCAGGATGTGGGTCGACAGAATCACGCTGCGGTCGCGGCCGAGTTCGCGGATCAGATTGCGGATTTCGCGGATCTGGTTCGGATCGAGTCCGATCGTCGGCTCGTCGAGTATCACCACATCGGGCCGGTGCACGATCGCCTGCGCGATACCGACGCGCTGCTGGTAGCCTTTGGAGAGCGTGCCGATCAGTTTTTTGGTGACCTCGGCGAGCCCGCAACGCACGAGTGCGTCATCGATCGCCGCGGCGCGTCCGCTCTTGGGCACGCGATGCAGGCGCGCGGCAAGATCGATGTATTCGCGGACATTGAGGTCGCGGTAGAGCGGCGGTGTTTCCGGCAGGTAACCAATGCGCGCTTTCGCCGCGGTCGGCTCGTCGAGCAGGTCGATCCCGCAGATGCTGATCGCACCCAGCGATGGCGCGAGATTGCCGGTCAGCATTTGCATGGTGGTTGTTTTGCCGGCGCCGTTGGGCCCGAGAAAGCCGAGGATTTCGCCGCGTTTCAATTCGAGACTCACGCCATCGACCGCCGTATTAGCGCCGAATCGGCGTGAAAGCCCTTGGGCGGAAACAGTAATCTCGGCGGGTTGCAGGCTCATAGTTTTCTTCAGTCGGGCGCGTGCGTCTTGCGGATGGCTTGTGGTGGGCGCTAAATATACCTAATATGTCACGCTTTATGAAGAACTTGCGAACTATAATTCGCTCTTACCTGGATTCCCGTCAGCCGCTCTGAGCTAATCAGCGTTCCCAATGAACATTTACCAGCTTGCCGTGTGCGTTCCGGCGCTAGTCCTTGCCGCCTGCGCCGAGCTGCCGACCCAGCCGGAAGTGCAGTCCGAGCAACCCGCCGCCGCGCCGCCGCCGAAACCGCGCGTCGTGGTGCGGCCGGCGGCAAAGCCGTCCGTGCTGCCGCAGCAGGCGCTGACCCAGGCGGTGCTGTTCAAGATGCTGCTCGCGGAAATCGCGTTACAGCGCGGCCAGAACAACGTCGCGGTGCAGTCGTTGCTCGAATTAGCGCGCGAGACCCGCGATCCGCGCATCGCGCAACGCGCGACGGAAGTGGCGTGGAATGCGCGTTTTCTCAGCGCCGCGCTCGAAGCAGCGGGGATCTGGATCGCGGTCGATCCGGAATCGCAGCAGGCGCGTCAAATACTTGCTTCGCTGCTGGTGAACCAGGCGCGGCTCGCCGACGCCCAGCCTCTCCTCGAAAAATCACTCGCCGCCGACAAAGACAACGTCGGCAACAATTTCCTGCAATTGAATACGCTGCTCGCGCGCCATCCTGACAAGGCGGCGGTCCTGCAGTTGACGCAGAATCTCGCGAAGCCTTATCCGGCGTTGCCCGAAGCGCATTTCAGTGTCGCCCAAGCGGCGTGGGGTGCGGGCGAGGTGCCGCTCGCCCTCAGTGAAATTCGCGAGGCCTTGACGCTGCGCCCGGACTGGGAACAGGCGGCGTTATTCCAGGGCCAGTTGCTGCAGCGCGCGTCGCCTGCCGATGCGCTGACCTACTACCAGGGCTACCTGAAGAACTATCCGCGCGCGATGGATGTGCGGCTGGGCTACGCGCGGCTTCTGGTGGCGGACAAGAAATACGCCGCAGCGCGCGCGGAGTTCCAGGCGCTGCTTACGGAGTTTCCGAACAATTCCGAGGTGACGATGGCGGTGGGTTTGCTGTCGCTGCAGTTGAACGACTTCGACGCGGCGGAGACGCAACTGCTGCATGCGCTGGAGACCAATTACAAGGATCCCGACGCGGTGCGTTTCTACCTCGGCCAGGTCAACGAAGAGCGCAAGCGCGCGGATGAGGCGCTGCGCTGGTATTCGAGCGTCACCGGCGGCGAGCAGTACGTGCCGGCGCGCGCCCGCTATGCGGGCATCCTCGCCAAGCAGGGCAAACTCGGCGAAGCGCGCAAATACCTGCAGGAAGCGGGGCGCAGCGGGGCCGAGCGCGTGCAATTCACCCAGGCCGAAGCGCAGTTGCTGCGCGATGCGAATGACTTCCGGGCGGCATTCGATCTGCTGGGCCAAGCGCTCGATAAGAATCCGAATTCCACGGAGCTGCTGTACGACCAGGCGATGGCGGCCGAGAAAGTCGAACGCATCGACGTGCTCGAATCCAACCTGCGCAAAGTGATCCAGATCAAGCCCGAGTATGCGCACGCCTACAACGCGCTCGGCTATACGCTCGCTGATCGCAACGTGCGGTTGAACGAGGCTTATACGCTGATCGAGCAGGCGTTGAAGTTGGCACCCGAAGACCCGTTCATCATGGACAGCATGGGGTGGGTGCTCTATCGCATGAATCAGAACGAGGCCGCGATCACGTTCCTGAAACGCGCGTTTGAATTACGCATGGATGCGGAAATCGCGGCGCACCTCGGTGAGGTATTGTGGGCGACCGGTCAACGCGACGAAGCGCGCAAGGTGTGGGCGGCCGCATTGAAGGACCACCCGGCCAACGAACTGCTGTTGGCGACGGTCAAGAAATTTTCTCCGTAAATCCGGCGCTGCAGCGCCGGATTCCCAGATGAATTACACGTTCCGATGCTGCGCGGCGTTGTGCGCGGCGCTGCTGTCCGCGTGCGCCGGCATGGAACCGCAGCAGGCGGCGCCCGGCGTGCCCGCATTCGAACTCGCCGGCCGCATCGTCGTGCGTTATCAGGAGCGCGGATTTTCGAGCGCGCTGCGCTGGAAGCAGCAAAACGGCGGCGACGAGATCTGGCTGACCGCGCCGCTCGGCCAGACCATCGCCTACCTGAAGGCGGACGCGGCGGGCGCAACCCTCACCAACGCCGATCAGCGCCAGTATCGCGCGGGGTCGATCGAGAGCCTGACAAAGAGCGCGTTCGGCTGGAGCTTCCCCGTCGCCGGCATGCGCAACTGGGTGCTCGGCCAGCCCGCGCCGGGCGCGCTGCCGGGGGCCATCGAGCGCGACGAGACGCGCCGCATTACGCGTCTGAAGCAGGACGACTGGCAGGTCGTATTCAACTATGCGACGAATGATGCGGCGCGGCCGTCGCGCATCGACGTTGCGGGCAACGACGCCGAGATACGCTTTGCGATCGACAACCTGACGCTGCTGCAGCCATGAACGCGGAACTGGCTTACCCCGCGCCGGCCAAGCTGAATCTGATGCTGCACGTGACGGGACGGCGCGCCGACGGTTATCACCTGCTGCAAACCGTGTTCCGCTTCATCGATTTTGCCGACACGCTGCGCTTTACGCTGCGCGCGGACGGCGTCATCGCGCGTGCGAACGATGTATCCGGCGTGCCGGAAACCGCGGATCTGACGCTGCGCGCGGCGCGTTTGTTGCAACGGGCGGCGACGACGCGTCTGGGCGCCGACATCACGCTCGAAAAACGGCTGCCGCTGGGCGGGGGCCTGGGCGGCAGCAGTTCGGACGCGGCCACCGCGCTGATCGCCCTCAATCGCCTGTGGGGCCTTAACTGGGCGCGCGCCCGATTACAGGAACTGGCGCTCGAACTGGGGGCGGACGTGCCGGTATTCGTGTTCGGCGAGTCAGCGCTGGCAGTGGGCATAGGCGACAAACTGGCCCCTGTGACGCTGCCGCCGGCCTGGTATCTGGTGCTCATTCCACCCTTGAACGTCGCCACCGCGCGGGTTTTCCAAGATACGGATTTGATTAGAAATTCGATTCCGACTAAAATACCGCCCTTTTCGGTTGAGTCGGCCAGAAACGACCTTGAGCCGGTGGTATGCAGGCTTTACCCAGAGGTCGCGCGCCATCTGGCGTGGCTCAGGCAGTTCGGCAATGCGCGGATGACGGGGTCCGGGGCTTGCGTGTTTATTGAGTTCGGCACGGAAGGTGCGGCGCGTGCGGCGTTGGGCGAGTTGCCGGCGACAATGCGCGGCGTGGTCGCGCAAGGACTGGCGTGCCATCCGTTGCGGGAGATGTGTGGGTAGGCGGCCGGCGCGGTTGCGCACCGCGGGGTTTATCAGCGTTGGGGAGTCGCCAAGTGGTAAGGCACCGGATTTTGATTCCGGCATTCGTAGGTTCGATCCCTACCTCCCCAGCCATTTTTCCTGACCGGGTCTGAACGAAGGATGATGACAGTGGCTTACGACCGTTTAATGGTGTTTACCGGCAACGCGACGCCGCAACTCGCCGGCGATGTTGTGCAGCATCTGAACATCCATCTCGGCCGCGCCAAGGTCGGGCGTTTCAGCGATGGCGAAGTCATGGTCGAAGTGCTCGAGAACGTCCGCGGCAGGGATGTCTTCGTGCTGCAGTCGATCTGTTCGCCGCCGAACGACAACCTGATGGAAGTACTGGTGCTGGTCGATGCGTTGAAGCGCGCGTCGGCCGCGCGCGTGACAGCGGCGATTCCGTACATGGGCTACGCACGCCAGGACCGGCGGCCGAGTTCGGCGCGGGTGGCGATCACCGCGAAAGTGGTCGCCGACATGCTGGCGACGGTGGGTGTGAACCGCGTATTGACGATGGATCTGCACTCGGAGCAGATCCAGGGTTTTTTCGACATTCCGGTCGACAATATATATTCGGCGCCTATCCTGCTCGGCGACATATGGAAGCACGACTTCAAGAACCTGGTCGTCGTGTCGCCGGACGTCGGTGGGGTGGTGCGGGCGCGGGCGCTGGCGAAACGGCTGGAGGCCGATCTGGCGATCATCGACAAGCGGCGGCCGCGGCCCAACGTGGCGACCGTGATGAACATCATCGGCGAAGTGGAAGGGCGCACGTGCGTGATCGTCGACGACCTGGTTGATACGGCGAACACGCTGTGCGAGGCGGCGAAAGCTTTGAAAGAACGCGGCGCGGAAAAAGTGCTCGCGTATTGCACGCATCCGGTGCTGTCCGGAAAAGCGATCGAACGCATCGCGGGTTCGGCGCTGGACGAACTGGTGGTGACGGACACCATACCGTTGTCCGCGGAGGCTGCGAAGTGCAAGCGCATACGCGTGCTGTCGATAGCGGGACTCCTGGCCGAGACCATGTTGCGCATCAGCAACGAGGACTCGGTCAGTTCGTTGTTCGTGGAGTAGAAGTACTGGTGCAGTTCGGCAGGCTGGGCCGGAGCGCGGCGCGAAATCTTCTGCGCCTCACGCTTCACCCCTCACGCCTTACTGCTAATTTGAACCTGGATTGTCTGGTCGCGGATGATCCCAATTGTGGAGACTTGAATGAAAATTGAATTTACTGCGTTTCCGCGCACACTGCAGGGCACGGGTGCGAGCCGCCGTCTGCGTGGCGGCGGCAAGGTGCCGGGAATCGTCTACGGTGCCGACAAACCGGCCCAGCCGATCGAACTCGATCATCATGCGCTGTACCGCCATCTCAAGTTGGAGGCGTTCCATGCGTCCATCCTTGATATGACGTATGAAGGCGGCAAACAGCAGGTGCTGCTGCGCGACGTGCAGATGCACCCGTTCAAACAACTGGTGCTGCACGTCGACTTTCAGCGCGTGGACAAGAGCAGGAAGATCCACATGAAAGTGCCGTTGCACTTCATCAACGCCGAAATCTGCCCGGGCGTCAAGGTCGGCGGCGGTGTGGTCAACCACATCATGAACGAGGTCGATATTCAGTGCCTGCCGGATGATTTGCCCGAGTACATCGAGGTTAATCTCGACAAGCTCGAGCTCGGCCACTCACTGCATATCAACGAGGTCGCATTGCCGAAAGGCGTTGAACCGATGCCGCGCGTAAAGAAAGACAACCCCGCGGTGGTCACGGTGCACGTGCCGAAAGTGATCGTGATCGAGGAAGACGTTGTCGCACCGGTCACCGAAATCACCGGCCAGACCGAGGCCGAAGCGGCTGCCGCTGCGGAAGGCAAGGACGGTGACAAGGGCGACAAAGGCGACAAAGGCGACAAGAAGGAAGCCGCGAGCGACAAGAAAGAAGCCGGCAAGAAGGAATAATCCGGGCCTGGTCGTTCGCAGTACGGGCCCGCCATATTCGCGCTTTACACGGCGTGACGGAATGTGGCGGGCTTTTTTTCCGCAGTGTTCGGGGTTTAATGTTGCGGAATTAACCGGTGCGCAAAAATGAACTGACTTCTCAACCCTCGACATGAAACTCATCATCGGGCTCGGCAATCCGGGCGAAAAATACGAACGCACGCGCCACAACGCCGGCTTCTGGTTGATTGAGCGCTTCGCCGCCCAGACCGGCACTGCGATGCGCAAGGACGCCAAGTTTCAGGCGCTCGTCGGCCGTCACGCGCCGAGCGGCGTCTGGCTGTTGCTGCCGCAGAACTTCATGAACGCGAGCGGCCGGCCGGTGCAGATGATGGCGGGTTTCTTCAAGATCGCGCCCGCCGAAATTCTGGTAGTGCACGACGAACTCGATTTCGCGCCGGGTGTCGCGAAGATCAAACAGGGCGGCGGCATCGCCGGCCATAACGGGTTGCGGGACATCTCCGCCCGGCTCGGCTCGCACGACTACTGGCGGCTGCGCATTGGTGTCGGCCACCCCGGCGACCGGCAGGGGGTCGTCGATTACGTGCTGAACAAACCCGGCGCGGACGACCGCGCCGCGATCGAAGCGGCCATCGCACGCGCGCTCGATGTAATGCCGCTGGCGCTGGGCGGGGACATGCAGGGCGCGATGTTGAAGCTGCATACGCAGCCGGACAACGTGCCGGAAAAAGCAAGCTCGGCGGAGCCGGCCCCGGCCCCGGCGGGCAAGCGGCCCAAGGCCGACAAGCCGCAAGATGCGCAGCCGCCCGCCAATTCGGTGCAGAAGGATAAGGCCGTGCCGGCTCAAGCGGCGGCAGATGCGAAAAAAACGGATCAGA
>JANNPG010000073.1:0-6862 GCA_031399805.1 Betaproteobacteria bacterium
ACACGACCGCTAACGCCTTGCATGCGGCCGATTGCGCCGGCGAATAATTAGGGTCCGTGAAACTTTACTGTGGCGCGCTCTAGAAATCTAACACTGACCCGAATGGCACTTACTTAGCGAAGAAGAAAAAGAGCTGAACACAGTCCCGCTGCCACTCGACCAGGTTGTTAAATGTCCATGCACGGGAGTGTTATTAAGCAGCTCCTCCTATCGTGACGAACTCACCATTCCGCAGTCGCTGCTAATCAGCGTGGACAAGGTGATCGAGTAAGGCCGCGAATGTCCGCTTTGGGTCGAAAGCGGACACTGCCCGGCTTAGTCCTGGCTTGAAATAATGACGCGCCGGCGTATATTGGAATGCGTTGAGCGATCGCGACTGCTTTTTTGCGCGGAGGATCGTTAGATGTACGGATGGCGGGGCCGCATCGGCCTGTTGGCGACGGCGATTAACACCGTGATGGAGCCGGAATTCTGGCAGCTCGCGCCGCCCGGCGTATCGGTGCACACGACACGCGTGCCGACCGAGCGCGAAGGCACGCCCGAGGCGCTGCGCGAAATGGAAGCCGCGAGCCTGCGTGCCGCCGCCGAGGTCGCGAAGGGCGAGCCCGACGTGGTCGTGTGGGGCTGCACCAGCAGCAGCTTTTATGAAGGCCCGAAGGGCAACGAGCGAGTTAAGCGCGAGCTGTCCGCGGTCGTGAAGGCGCCGGCCGTCACGGCGGCGGGCGCGATGGCCGACTGCCTGAAGGCGAACGGGATCAAACGCGTGAACGTCGTCACGCCGTACGTCGAGACCACCAACGAAAGATTGAAGCAATTCCTCGCCGCGTGCGGCATCGAAGTCGTCGAGCTCGCCACGTTCGACATGCTCGACATGTTCGACCACGCGAAGATCGAGCCGGCCGACGTGTACGCGAAAGCAAAAACGCTGGACCACACGAAGGCGGAGGCGACGTTTATCGCGTGCACGCAGGTGCGCGCGCTCGAAATCGTCGACCTCCTTGAGCAGGACATCGGCAAGCCCGTCTATTCGGTGAACCAGGCGTGCGCGTGGCAGGCGTTCGCCCTGCTCGGCATCGACCCTGGCATCACGAACCGCGGCAGCCTGCTCAGGTCGCTGAGCAAACCGGGCGCCGCGACTGCAGCCGGCAAAATCCCGCGTGCCGCGCGCAAGTAGCAATCCCCGTTCGTAAAAACGACGAGGCACGTGCCTCACCGTTTTATTTACGCGCTGGCCGGGTGGTGTCTCAGTTTGACTGCTTTCGAGGAGGGCAATCCAGTGAAGATCGTGTTTTCTCCGTCCATCTCCCCTGCAGCCTGGGCCATCGGCGAGTCGCTCCTGCCGGAAGGCTTCACCATCGAGATCCTCGCCAAGGATCCGGAACGCCGCGTCGCGCAACTCGAGCAAGCCGACTTCCTGATGGGATTTCTGCGCGGCATGCCGTTGCGGCCGGACGATTACCCGCACCTGCGCAACATCAAGCTGATCCAGTTGCTCAGTGCCGGCTACGACGGGATCGATATCGAAAGGCTCCGTCAGAGCGGCATACCGCTTTGCAACAACGGCGGGGCCAACTCCTACGCCGTTTCAGAGCACGCGATCATGCTGATGCTGGCCGTCTATCGCCGGCTGCCTGCCCTGGACCGCCTGGTCAGGGCCGGTCAGTGGAAGTCGAGCAAGCTCGGCGAGGAGCAAGAGCACGAGCTGGCCGGCAAGACCGTCGGCATCGTCGGCGCCGGCATGATCGGGCGCACCATCGCCCGCCGCTTGAGCGGCTTCGAGGTCAATCTGCTCTACCACGATCCAGTCCGGCTTGCGGCCGCGGACGAAGCGAAGCTGAAAATGACGTATCGCGACCTCGACGACCTGCTCCGCGAGTCCGACGTTGTGTCACTGCACGCGCCGGCTAACGCATCGACCCATCACCTGATTTGCGATCGAACGCTCGATCTGATGAAGCGCGACGCCATCCTCATCAACACCGCCCGCGGCGAACTGATCGACGAGGCCGCACTGTACCGCGCGCTCAAGGATGAACGGATCTGGGCAGCCGGCCTTGACGCCTTCGACCGCGAACCGCCGGACCCGCAGAATCCGCTCTTCACCCTGCCAAACATCGTACTGTCCCCTCACGCTGCCGGTCCGACCTGGGAGAGTTGGCCAAAGCGTTTCGGCAACAGCTATGCCAACATCGAGCGCGTCGCCCGTGGCGAAGCACCACTCTGGGTCGTGCCCGAACTGCGCTAACCGCTCCAGAGGGTTGCCGCGCTGCGCGCAAATAAGAGCTCCGTACGTAAAAACGGCGCGGCAGGCGCCTCCCAAAGGTGCTGAAAATGGAATTCTATCAATTGAGAACTGCGGCGCTGCCCCCCGCTACTTGATGAGCCCCATGCGCTTGGCGACCGGTATGTAGGCCTGCATGCGTTCCTTCATGAATGCATCGACCTTGTCGATGTTGATGTCGATCAAATCGAAGCCCGCCCTGGTCGCAAGCTCCTTCATTTCCGGATCGGCGTTGAGCGCGGCCCACAAGTCGGACAACCGCCGCCGCGCTTCCATCGGCGTCGATTTCGGCACGCCGATGCCGCCGTAGCCGCCGTCGACCCAGTCGATACCGAGTTCCTTGAAAGTCGGCACGTCGGGCAACTGCGGGTTGCGTTTTTCCATCGCTACCGCGAGCGCGCGCACCCTGCCTTTGTTGTTCACGGCGAACGCGGAATAAGCCATCGCGCCGGTCACCTGCCCGCCGATTACCGCCGGCACCAGGTCGCCGGTGCCCTTGTACGGGACATAGATGGTCTGGATGCCGGTGATGAGGTTCAACTTCTCGTGCGCGGCATGGTTGGCCGAATTGGAGCCCGACCCCGCGAGCGTGAGCTTGCCCGGCTGCTCCCTGGCCATCCGGATCAGGTCCTGATACGTTTTGAGCGGGCTTTGCTCGGGGACGACGATCGCGTCCGGCATGTAGCGAAAAAAGTAGATCGGCGTGATGTCCTCGGTCTTGTATTGAACCTGGCCTTCCATCGGCTGCAGCACGATGTGCGGCAGCGTGACGCCGACGATGTTGTAGCCGTCGCCGGGCAGAGCGTTCATCTGCGCCCACATGAGTCCGCCGCTTGCGCCGGGCTTGTACTGGACGATGGTTTCGATGCCGGGGCACTTGCGCTTCAGCACGAGTTGCTGGTGGCGCGCAGACTGGTCGGCCTCGCCGCCGGGCGGGAACCCCTGCCAGTACTGGATATTCTTGTCTGGGCACGACTGGGCCGCGGCACCCAGAGGGCCGAACGCGGCGCAGGCAAGGACAGCGAGCAGGATGCGTTTCATGCGGGGGACTCCTGAACGTGCGCGGGAAGAAGCGTTGCGCGTGAAATCAGTTTACACGAACTTTCTAAATCCAAAGCTGAACCGCCAAGGCGCCAAGGCCGCCAAGAACAGCAAAGGCGGCAGGCAAACATCGGCGAAAAAAGTTAGTTATGAACCCTGAACGTTTTCTATTTTTTGACCCTTGGCGATCTTGGCGGCTTGGCGGTTCAATCAGCTTTTAAGAAAAGCGCGCGTGAGCTCCAGCACGCGCGCGACATCGTCCATGTTGTTGTAGAGATGCAGCGAGAAACGCAGCACGCCGCGCCGGATCGACAGTTTCACGCGGTTTTCGGTGAGATGCGCGTAAAGGCCGTTGATGCGCTCGTCGCTGGTGCCGTAGTGGTCGGCGCTCATGCTGCCGACCGTCACGATGGTGCCGACGAGCGGGCCTGGCTTGCCGCCGGATACCGGCAACCCGAGGTCGAGCAACCCTTGCGCAAGCGCGTGGCCGAGACCGGTCACGTAGCGCTCGATCTGCGGGGTGCCGAGCGCGAGCAGTTCCGTAATCGAGGCGTCGACCGCCGCCGCGCCGACGAAGTTGTAATTGCCGAGGTCGAACCGGCGCGCTGCCGGCATCAGCTTGTATTCCTCGGTGCCCATCGACGCCTCGTGCGCACCCTCGCCCAAATCGACGCCGAAACGCGCGAGATAGGCGGGTTGCAGTTTCTCCGCCCACTCCCTGCGGCAATACAGAAAACCCATGCCGTAGAGCCCGAGCAGCCCCTTCTGGGTGGAGACCGCGAGTGCGTCGATGTTCGATTTCCGGACGTCGGTGTGCAGCACGCCGCACGATTGCGCGGCGTCAACCAGAAACAATACGCCGCGCTCGCGGCACGCGCGGCCGAGCGTATCCACGTCGGTGCGAAACCCGGGCGCGAACGTGACGGACGACACTGTGACGACGCGCGTGCGGCCGTCGATCGCCTTGATCATGGCGTCGACCGGAATGTGGCCGTCGCGCGGCTTGACGCTTTTCATCTCGAGCCCGTAGCGCCGCATGTTGAGCCAGCAGTAGACATTGTTCGGGTGCTCGAGGTCGCCGCACACGATCACGTTGTCGCCGCGCTTCCAGTCGAACGCGGTCGCAATCATGTTGAGGCCTTCGGAAATGTTCTTGGTGTAGGCGATTTCGTCGGGCTCGGCGTTGATCAACTGCGCGAACTTGCCGCGCGTGCGCTCGATGAGCTGGAAGAACTTGTCCTTGTCGGCGCCGTTCATCATGCGCTCGTCGACCTGCGCGTCGATCGCGGCGCGGGTCGCGCGCGACAGGATGCAGCGTCCGGCGACGTCCAGGTAAGTCCAGCGCTCGAGCGCGGGATAATTCGCGCGCGCGGCTTCAATGGTGCTGAATTCGGTTGCCGGCTTGTTCATGGTCGAACTCCTTATTGTTCACCTTCGATGGGCTTGATGCCGGCGGCCTTGACGACGGATTTCCACCGCGCAATTTCGGCTTTGACAATTTGCGCGAACTCCTGCGGCGTGTTGCCGACGGTCTGATAACCCTGGGCGGTCAACCGCTCGGCGGTCTCGCGCGCGCCCAATGCCTTCACCGCATGCTCGCGCAATTTGGCGATGATGCCTTGCGGCGTGCCGCGCGGAGCCAACAGCCCCTGCCACGTGCGAACATCGAAACCCGGCACTGTTTCGGCGATGGCCGGAACATCCGCAATGACGGCCGCCCGCTCGAGGCTCGTTACCGCCAGCATCCGCAATTTGCCGGCGCGCGCCAGCGGCAACGCGGTGGGCATGGTACTGAACGACAACTGCACCTGGCCGCCGACCACGTCCGCCGTTGCCTGTGGTGCGCCTTTGTAAGGAACATTGACGATATCGATGCCGGTCGCAGTCTTGAACAACTCGCCGGCCAGATGCGAACCCACGCCGATACCGCCCGAGGCGTAGTTGATCTGTCCGGGCCTGGTTTTGGCGAGCGCGATGAGTTCGGCGACGCTCTTTGCCGGCAAGGACGGATGCGCAACCAAAAGGTACGGGGTCGACGCCAGCATGGTGATGGGCGCGAAATCCTCAGCCGGGTCGTAGGGGAGCTTGCTGTACACGCTGGCGTTGATGGTGTGCGCCGACGTGACCATGACGATAGTGTAACCGTCCGCAACCGCTTTGGCGGCCAGATCCGAGCCGATGATGCCGCCGGCGCCCGCGCGGTTGTCGATGACGATTTGCTGCCCCAGGGTTTCCGCCATCCTCTGGCCGACCGTTCGCGCCACGATATCGGCGCCGCTGCCGGCGGGGAAGGTGACTATCATCCGTATCGGTTTGGTCGGATACGTCTGGGCAACTGCGGATGTGCCCGCAAGCGCGCACGCCAGTAGCGCCGCCGCCGTAGCCTGCCTCATGCTCATCACGCTTTCCATGTCATCTTCCTCAGTTGGTCCGATGGCGCAACGGCGCCTGGAAATCGTTTAGCGCGGCGAACGTCTCCAGCCGCTTGATGCGCGCCAGGCAATCGTCGATGTTGGCTTGCGGCAGCACGCGTTTTGCGTTGCGCACGAACTTGTCGATGAGGTCCGCATGCACGCGATCACCATCGACCGCCGGAACCGAAAAGCCGGACTTGATGTGACGCGACACGGTTTTCCCGTTCTTAAGCCGGATGACGACCTCCATGCCGAGAAAATCCTTGCCCTTGGTGAAATCAAGGTTCGCCATCGCCGGATGCGGTTCGATGCTGACACGCTTGATCAAGGCGCGGATTTTCGGATCCTGCGCGCGGTTTTCATGGAACTGCTCGACTTCGAGTTGCCCGTCGACCAGCGCCGCCGCCACGCAATAATGCAGGCTCAACTTGCCTTCGAGACCGGTCTGCGGATCGCTGTTCCACAGCGAGTGCTGGGTCATGTGATTGGTCAGGCAGCGCACGCCGTCGACGTCGTCGGCCCTGACGCCGTCTTCGCGCATCATTTGCAGTATGGCGACCACGCCCGCCTGGGTGTGAAAATTGGACGGGAAAATTTTGAATGCGAGGCCGGGATCGAGTATTTCGAGCGGTTTGGCGATTTTCGCGGCGAGCGCGGCGTAATCCCCCGGCTTGCCTCCCGAAAATGCGTGGGCGTAGCCATGCGGGTCTTCTATCAGGTCGGGCGCACCGACGAACCCGTCGCGCGCCAGCATCGCCGCCGCCATGCCGCCGCGCGCCGCGAGGCCCGCATGCAGCGGCTTGGCCATCCTGCCCAGGTGGGGACGCAGGCCGCACGAATGAGTGGCTGCGAGGCCGAGCGCGTTCTCCATCGTGGCGGCGTCGAATTTCCACACCTTGCCCACGGCCGCCGCCGCGCCCAACGTGCCGATGATCGCCGTCGGATGGTAACCGAGCACTATGGTCTGCGGCGTAATCAACCGGCCAAGCTTCGCGCACACTTCGACCGCGGCAACGTACGCGGTAATAAAATCCTTCCCCGTGACCGCCTGAAGTTCGCAGGCAACGAACAACGCCGGCATGGTGACGACACTCGGATGGCCGGCCATGCCGAAAGTCGCATCGTC
>JANNPG010000085.1:0-13575 GCA_031399805.1 Betaproteobacteria bacterium
CGTCAACGCCCGACCGTCGATGTTGGCGACTCGTTGCACGGTATCGAAGCTCAACGCCCCGTAGCTGATCAGCGGCGCGGCGTTGCCCTGCCCGCGCCGCAGCAAGGCGCGCACCCGCGCCTGCAATTCGTTGAGACTGAAAGGCTTGACCAGATAGTCATCGGCACCGAGGTCAAGTCCCGTCACCTTCTCCTCGGGTTTTTCGCGCCCGGACAAAATCAGCACCGGCAATGCCGGATTACGGCGGCGCAGCCGGCGCAGCACCTCGAAACCGTCG
This sequence comes from Betaproteobacteria bacterium, assembly GCA_031399805.1. Classification (GTDB taxonomy): domain Bacteria; phylum Pseudomonadota; class Gammaproteobacteria; order Burkholderiales; family SG8-41; genus PALSA-1004. The sequence goes on from JANNPG010000085.1 coordinate 278, forward strand.
AGCTTGGGCAGCCCCAGGTCAAGAATCAGCAAGCCGAACACATCGTCCTTGAGCGCTTCGTCGGCGGCGGCGCCGTTGTCGACCCAATCCACGGCATACCCCGACTGCTTGAGCGAGAACTGGAGCGCTTCCGCCAGCGATGCATCGTCCTCGGTAATCAATATACGCATCGCCGTATCCGGATAGTGCTTGAAAAAAATCGTTTAACCGATTGTTTAGAATGTTTTTTTAGATCTTACCACAACCGCGAACCGGCGCCCCGCCGAGTAGCATGGGTCATCGCTAGTCAGGACAGCGCGAGGGTTTTCACCATGTCAGGATTGTGTAAGGGTTTTCCCTAATAATAGGCTGAGTAAACAAATACAACTAAGACAATTTCAACATTTTGGTGGCCGCGTTTTTTGCCGCCCGCAACTTCATTCAGGAGGAGCCTCATGGAGTTAACCGCTAAGCATGCGCAGTATTGGCACAAGAACCTGGTGGTCACGGCAATCTTGCTGTTCATCTGGTTTGTCACGACGTTTGTCGTGTCCTGGTATTCGCGCGAACTAAACGCGTTCAGCTTCATTGGTTTTCCGCTGGGTTTTTATATGAGTGCGCAGGGATCACTCATTATCTACGTGGTGCTGATCTGGATCTACCAGCACTACATGAACAATCTCGACATCGAATATGACGTGCAAGAAGGGGAAGACGAATGAGCGCGCCAGTGATGGGACACAAGGCATTCAAAGCCCAGCTCCAGAAATACTACAGCTTTTACACCGGCGGGTTCATTCTTTTCCTGCTCGCGCTCGCCGCAGCCGAGCAGATGGGCATGACCCGCCAGTGGATAGGCTACTGGTTCCTGTTCGCCACCATCGCCCTGTATGCCGGCATCGGCATCATGACGCGCACCACCGTGGCGGAGGAATATTACGTCGCGGGACGGCGCGTGCCGGCATTCTTCAATGGCATGGCGACCGGTGCGGACTGGATGAGCGCGGCGTCGTTCATCGGCATGGCAGGCACGCTGTACCTGGCGGGCTTCGACGGGCTCGCGTTCGTGACCGGCTGGACGGGCGGCTATGTGTTGGTGGCGTTGTTCTTGGCACCCTATCTGCGCAAGTTCGGGCAGTTCACGATTCCCGACTTCCTCGGCGAGCGTTACGGCGGCAACATCATCCGCTCGATCGGCATCTTCGCGGCGATTCTGTGCTCGTTCACCTATGTCGTGGCGCAGATTTACGGCGTGGGTCTCATCACCAGCCGCTTTACCGGCCTTGAGTTCGGCTACGGCGTGTTTGTCGGTCTCTCCGGCATTCTCGTCTGTTCGCTGTTGGGCGGGATGCGCGCGGTGACCTGGACGCAGGTTGCGCAATACATCATTCTGATCATCGCCTACCTGACACCGGTGATTTGGCTGTCGGTCAAGCACACCGGTATCCCGATACCGCAGATCGCCTATGGGCAGGTGCTGCAGAAAGTCACCGAGCGCGAGAAAGTGCTGACCAACGATCCGAAGGAGATCGAGGTACGCAACATCTTCAAGGCGCGCGCGGATGCTGCCAATGCGAATCTGAAGGAACCCACCGCGGCTTACGCCAAAGGCAAGGCCGATGCTGAACAAAACGTCAGCAATCTGAAAACATCCAATGCACCGGCGGAGAAGGTCGCCGCCGCCCAGACGTCGCTCGATTCCTATCCCAAGGATGAAGCCGCCGCCAAGGCCCAGTGGAACAAGGACAAAGGGCTTGCCGCGCGCGCCGGGCCGCCGCGTCCGCATGCAACGCCATTCGTGGGCAAGGATGAAGCGGCGCAGAACATCGCGCGCAACAACTTCCTCGGCATCGTGTTCTGCATGATGTTCGGCACCGCTGCGCTGCCGCACATCCTGATGCGCTACTACACTACACCCAGCGTGAGGCAGGCGCGCCAATCAGTGTTCTGGTCGCTGTTCTTCATCTTCCTGCTCTACTTTACCGCTCCCTCGCTCGCCGTGCTTGCGAAGTACGACGTTTACCACTTCCTGGTCGGTAGTAGTTTCGCGAACCTGCCGGCATGGGCGGCGAGTTGGGCCAAGGTTGACCCAAGTTTGCTGTCGATTTCCGACATCAACGGGGACGGCATCGTCCAGCTCGCGGAGATCGTGCTCGGCACCGACATCATCGTGCTGGCAACGCCGGAAATCGCCGGCCTGCCGTATGTGATATCGGGCCTGGTCGCAGCCGGTGGTCTGGCTGCCGCGCTGTCGACCGCCGACGGCCTGCTGCTGACGATCGCCAATGCGCTGTCGCATGACCTCTACTACAAGATGATCGACCCGACCGCGTCGACTGCTCGCCGCGTCACGGTGTCGAAAGTCCTGCTGCTTTTGGTTGCGATATGCGCCGCCACGGTTAGCGCGATGAAGCCGGGCGATATCCTGTTCCTGGTCGGCGCGGCGTTTTCGCTGGCAGCCTCGTCATTCTTCCCGGCGCTGGTGCTCGGGGTCTTCTGGCGGCGCGCCAACAAGTGGGGCGCGATAGTCGGTATGTCCACCGGGCTGGGGGTGTGCATGTATTACATGTATACGACCTACCCGTTCTTCGGCGGTGTGGCGGCCAACCAGTGGTTCAACATGAGCCCGATTTCGGCGGGTGTCTTTGGCCTGCCTATAGGCCTCCTCACCATCGTCGTGGTGAGTCTGCTCACGCCCGAGCCGTCGAAAAATGTGCAGGAACTGGTGGACCACGTGCGCTACCCGCACCTGCGCGGCGATATCAATACCCTCGCAACCTGAGCGCAGGCGTTATCCGTTACAGGAACAAAGCCCGCTCCGGCGGGCTTTGTTCTTTGGCGAGCGCGCAATTTTGCTAGAATGCACCGGCATGAAACTCAATCCTTGGTGGCATTATCAGTATTCGCGCCTGCTGGCGTTGTTCAAGCGCCACGATCAGGCGATAGATGAGTTGCGCGCAGCGCTGCGCATCGATCCGTCGTATATGCGCGCCGCGGCCTCACTGGGGTTTCTCTACGCCACCCTCGGCCGCTATCCACTTGCCATCGAGCAGTTCAAAGCCGCACTGAAGCTTCAGCCCGATGATGCGGTGCTGCTGTTTGATCTGGGCTACGTCTATCATCGGCAAAAAAACTACGAGCAGGCCATTGAAGCGTTTAAAAAATCGGTCAGTCTCGCCCCCCGGAACGACCGCGCCTGGTACGGCATGGGCCTCGCGCTGTCATCACTGGGCCGACACGAAGAATCGGCACAAGCGCTGGACGAAGCAACGACACTGCAACCCATGAACAGCCTCGCGTGGTATGAATTGGGCATGGCCTATCACATCCTGAACCGTCGCGACAAGCTCGACACGGTCATTGCACATATGAACCGGTTTGATCCGAAGGTGACGCAGCACTTGATCCGGGCCACTGAAAAGCCCATCAATGCGGCATCGCCGGCGGAACCGCTTGCCACTGCCGGTGGCGCGGCGGCAAACCCGCAATGATGTACCAGCTCGTCGTCATCCTGAAGGGGCTCAATGAAGTGGCGCTGATGGCGCTGCTCGGCCAGGCCGCGCTCTTTATACTGGCCGGATCAAAGCGCGAAAGCAATATCGTCTATTCAATGCTGAAGACGATCACGGCGCCGATCATGAAAGCCACGCGCTGGATCGCGCCGCGCTTCATCGTCGACCAGCATATCGGATTTCTCGCGCTGTTTTTTCTGCTGGTGCTCGAAGCGATACTGATCTTGTTGAAAGTCCGGCTCTACCTTGCCGCGGTCGCTGCGGCTTAAACGAACGATACTCTCCAGGCTCATCGCCCATGCTGGCGCCACGCTCCCCATGCCCGGCCCGGTAAATATCGGCGAGCGACGCCGGCGTACGTTGCATGGCGTGGACGCGCTGCCATGACCGCACTGCATCCCGCTGGCGCGGTCGCCGACGCCGTTGTCGCGTTTCTGCGGCGCCATCCGCCGTTCGACCACATGGAGGACGACGCGCTCGCCGCGCTCGCCGCCGCCTGCCGTGTCGCGTATTTCGCGCAAGACGAGATTATCGTCTCGCCCGGTGACGGCATCGCCGACACTCTCTACGTGCTAAACCGCGGCCGCGTCGCGATCGAACAGTCTGATACCAATGTGTCCGTCGGCGCGCGCAACCTGGTCATCGGGCCGGGCGAGTGTTTTCCGATCAGCTCCCTGATCGGAACGCGCGCGACGACCAGCATTTATAGAGCGACGGGCGACGTATTCTGCTACGCCGTTCCCGGCGACCGGTTTCGCGAGCTTCTGCACTCAAGCCCGGTGCTGCTCGAGTTCTGTACCCGCCACCTGGCGATGCTGCTGGCGCGCTCGCAGAGCCTGATGCAGAACCGTGCCGGGCAGTCCTCGCTCGAGGAGCACAGCATGGCGGCGGCGCTCGGCAACCTGCTGCGGCGCGATCCGGTAAGCTGCGCGGCGGATGCCTCGACGGGCGAAGTGCTCGCGCGCATGCGCGATGAAAAAATCGGCAGCATGGTCATCATTGATGCCGCGGGTCTGCCGGTCGGCATTTTCACCGCGCGCGACGCGCTGGAGCGGGTGGCCGCCGCCAGACTTGATCCCGGCGTGCCGATCGCGCAGGTGATGACGCCCTCGCCGCTGACGCTCCCGCCGACGGCGACCGCGGCCGAGGCCGCGCTCATGATGGCGCGTCACGGCATACGGCATATCCTGGTAGTGGACGGCGGCAAGTTCAGAGGCATCGTGTCCGAGCGCGATTTATTTACCCTGCAACGGATGAGCCTGCGGCGTGTGAGCTCGAACATCGCGGCAGCCGCCAGCATACAAGAAGTAAAGCATGCCGCCGCCGACATCCGGCGGTTGACGCGCAATCTGCTGGTGCAGGGCATCAGCGCCGAGCCGCTCACGCAATTCATCGCGGAGCTCAACGATCGCGTGACGCGCCGCGTAATCGAGCTTACGCTGGCACGGCACACGCTCAATGATATTTCATTCTGCTGGATCGCGCTCGGCAGCGAAGGCCGGATCGAGCAAACATTCAGCACCGATCAGGACAACGGCATCATTTTCGACATTGCCGCCGGCGAATCCGCCGCCGCGCTGCGCGAACGCCTGTTGCCGTTCGCCGGCGAAGTCAATCGCGCGCTCGACGAGTGCGGCTTTCCGCTGTGCAAGGGCAATATTATGGCGGGCAATCCAAAGTGGTGCCTGAGCCTCGCCGAATGGCAGGCGGAATTTTCCGACTGGATAAACAACTCAGCGCCGGAAGCGCTGCTCAATGCCGCGATCTTTTTTGACTTCCGCAGCATCTGGGGCGTCGCGGCGCTGGCCGACAAGCTGCGGGAATGGCTGCTTGAGACCGCCTCCGCAAACCGCCGCTTCCTGCACCAGATGGCGGCTAACGCGCTGCAAACGCAGCCTCCGCTCGGGTTACTGCACGATTTTTCCACCGCGGGCAGTGGTCGCGACGCGGACACGCTGGATCTGAAAGGACAGGGAGCGCGGTTATTCGTCGATGTCGCGCGCATCTACGCGCTGCAATGCAGAATAACGGCAACCGGCACCGCGGCGCGCCTGCGCGCCTCCAGCGAACCATTGGGCGTGAACCCGGACGAAATCGCCGCGGTGCTCGATGCGTTTTTCTTCATCCAGCTGTTGCGCTTGAGGCACGACGTTCTGGACGCCGGCGCGGATGCGCCGTCCGCGAACCGCATCCGCCCCGACCAACTCAATTCGCTCGACCGCCGCATCCTGAAGGAGGCGCTGCGCAATGCGCGCCGCGTGCAGAAGCGGCTTGCGCTTGATTACCAGGCATGATGAACTGGCTCGACCGCTTCCTCGGCCGGCGCGAACTGCCGTCGGAGCTCGCGCTGCGCCTCGCCGCATGGCAGCGCCACCCCGCACCCGATCCGGCAGCGGTGCCGCGGCGCTGGGTGGTCATCGACACCGAGACCAGCGGTCTCGACACGGCGCGCAGCAAACTGATCGCAATCGGCGCGGTCGCCATCGAAGCCGATGCGATCGTCGTCGATCCCAGCTTCGAAGTCGTGCTGCGGCAGGACGTCGCCAGTTCACGCGAAAACATCGAGTTGCACGGCGTTGGCGTCGCCGCGCAGGCGCAGGGCGAAGAACCGGCCGCCGCGTTGGTCCGCTTTCTGGAGTTCGCGCGCAAGGATCCGTTGGTCGCGTATCACGTTACGTTCGACGCCACTTTCCTGCGCCGCGCCATCAAGGCGCAACTGGGCATGCGCTTCGATTCCGAATGGCTGGATATCGCCGTTCTGGCGCCTCTGAAATTTCCCGATCTCGCGCGCGGTGAGCGCGGACTCGATCGCTGGCTTGCGCGCTTCGACATCGATCCGGGCGCGCGCCACAATGCGCTGGCGGACGCCTTCGCTACCGCGCAGCTGTTCCAGATCGCCGCGCGACGCGCCGCACGCGACGGGCAGCGCCGCCTGTGCGACCTGCTGATGGTGGCGGGCGAGCACGCATCCACCATGGCGCGGCACGCTGGCCGCTAGGCGGCGCGCATGCGCTGTTTGCACCGACGGTCCTGAGACTTCAGGCGAAGGATGCACGGATCGCAGAGGCAATGCGAGCCGCGCACAATCCCACTCTCTCCCAATATCCGCCCTTCGCCCGGCCTGAATAACTGTAATGCTAAAATGCGTTCTTCGGAGAGATGGATGAGTGGTGTAGAGCCCCTAACACCATAAAACACGTGTGCGTTGCAGCAAGAATTGGTGATGGCAAGGCGCCCGGTGAAGGCAATAGTCGTTCTATTGCCAAGACGAGCAACGCGGCCATCGCCGATTCTGGCTGCAACCCTTCGGGCTGGCACGAGTTTTGGCCCATGGCGTTGTCGAAAAGCTCCTTGCTTAGAATGACTAAGCCGCGGGACTTTCTTCTAACCCTGAGCCAAAATCGTGACAGCGCATCACGCGTTTCATTACGTTAGGCACTCTTAACCATGGCGAAGAAAAAAACGGTCAAAAAACCCGTATCGCCCGGCGGGCACGATCCGCACCGCGTGATGCAGAACGGCGTTGCGCGCACGCTTGGCATGCGCATCGTGTCGATGTCGAAGAAAAAGATCGTCGCCGAGATGCCGGTCGATGCGCGTCACATGAACCGCAACGGCCGCGTCAACGGCGGCGCGCTGATGGCGTTCGCCGATGCGATGGGCGCGGTCGGCACGGTCGCCAATCTGCCGGCCGGACACCTGACTACGACGCTTGAATCGAAAACCAATTTCTTCGCCGCCGGCGCGCGGCCGAAAATCACGGGTGTCGCAAAGCCGCTGCATATCGGGCGCAGCACCAATGTGTGGCAGACGACATTGAAGAATGCGGACGGGCGCCTGGTGGCGATCGTCACGCAGACGCAAATGGTGTTGCATCCGCGGCCGGCGGGCGTGCATCCGGCGCCCGGCGCGACGACTCGGGTTCGTCCGTCCCGCCGCAAGGCGAAGTAAGCGGCGCGGGCGCTGTTCGCCCGCAGTTGCGGCGCGCGTAACACGACGCACTTGCGACCCGGCGGCTGCATGGAGGAGCGATGGGGGACGGCACAAATTTTTTCGAAGCCCTGACGCCTTTTCACGACACGGTCGACAGCTTTGATGCGCGCTATTACGCGCCGGCGCCGGATGACTGGCTGCTCGCGGTGACCGACGTCGAATCGTCGACCCGCGCGGTCGAGGCCGGGCGCCATCAACTCGTCAACCTCGCCGGCGCGGCCGGCATCGCGGCCGTGCGCAATGTCTGCCGCGGCGAAACGATTCCCTTTCTGTTCGGCGGCGACGGCGCCGTGCTTATGATTCCGCCGGCGCACATTCAGAATGCGCGCGTCGCGCTCGCCCGGACTTGTGCGTTCGCGCGCACGACGTACGGTTTGACGCTGCGCGCCGGCGCCATGTCGGTCGGCGAGATCCGGCGTCGCGGGCGCGACGTGCTGGTTGCGCGCTACGAGCCCACACCCGGCAACTCGTTCGGCCTGTTTCTGGGCGGCGGCGTGCAGTTCCTGGAAGACGCGATCAAGGGCCGCGATGCGTGGATCACGGCGCAAAGCATTGCGATCGCCGACACGCACGACGGTGGCGCGCCGGATCTCGGCGGGCTGTCGTGCCGCTGGTCGCCGTTAAAATCGGTGCGCGGCAAGATGGTCGCTTTGATCGTCGCCGGCGCCGCCGATCTGCGCGATGCGCACGAGCGCATTCTTGCTATAGCCGACCCCGACGGACGCGGAGTGAAGCCGGTGCGCCTCGAAAATCTGAAGGCGAGGTGGTGGTCCCGCTCGTTACTGCTCGAAGCGCGCGCCGAGGGCGGGCGTCTGCCGTTTGCGTTGCGGGTGGCCGTGTTGTTCGCGCGTACCTTCGTCGCGTGGCTGATATTCCGCGGCGGTATTGTGGTCGGCGGTTTCGATCCCGCGCGCTATCGCGCGGAAATGACGCGCAACACCGACTTTGCGAAATATGACGACATGCTGTCGATGGTGCTCGATTGCCCGGCGGATCGAATCGCATTGATCCGCGCGCATCTCGACGCGCGCACGGCGCGCGGTGAACTACATTACGGTATGCATGTTTCCGACACCGCGCTCATGACCTGTCTGGTCGAGTCGGCATCCGACTACCGCCACGTCCATTTCATCGACGGCGGCGACGGCGGTTACACGATGGCCGCACGCGAGATGAAAGTGCGCATCGCGGCGCGGGCCGGATCAATATGAACATGAGCGGTTGCTTATATTATCGGCCCTAATGCGGGTGACGCGGCAGTTGCGCGCGCAGACTGCCTAACTGTGCCTCGAGATCGTGAATCCGGTCCAGCAGCGAAACAATCAGGGCCACCCCGTGCGGCTCGAGATCGAAGCTGACGCGCAGACGGCACGCCGTACGGATGGTCAGTAAACACTTGCCGTTGAAGACCCACGGTGATGAGTCCGGGTCAACGGGCGTGACGGCGCCATAGTCAATGAATTCGCGCAGCTCCGCTTCGGACAAGCCTGACAGCTCCGCAAGCTCTGCCAATGAGAACTCATTGTCCTCGGTAAGCCATACAGCGTCGGTATGTTCAACTGTCACTTTTCACCTCCTGTTGAAAGCGCGCGCGCGGATTAAACGTTGAGGCTTCCGCGAGTTGTTTAAACAGCTCGCGTTCACGCTCGTTTGTCGCGGCGGGTACAACAACCTGCGCGAGGGCGAAGAGATCGCCCTCTTTGCCATCGGGTTTAGGCAGTCCGCGCCCGGATAGCCGTAATTGCTGCCCGGCATGCGTATTCGGCGGCACTTTCAGCCGAACCGGCCCACCCAGCGTCGGGACCTCTACGCTCGCGCCCAACACCGCCTCCCATGGCGCCAGCGGCAGATCGAGATACAAATCATGTCCGCTCACACGAAACAGCGGATGTGGACGTAACGCGATACTAAGATACAGATCGCCGTCACGACCGCCGTTAAGTCCCTTGCCGCCCCTGCCGGCTAGGCGCAATCTTTGGCCATCGGTTGCGCCCTTGGGGATGCGCACCTTGAAAGTGCGGGGCACGCGATGAAGCAATCCCTTCTCGTCGTGTTCGGGCACTGTCAAATTCAGTTCGACTTCGGTGCCGCGAAACGCGTCCTCCAACGAAATACGCGCAGTGACTTCGAAATCCTGGCCGGGCATCCGGAATTGACCCGTCGCGTGTCCGGCGCGATGGCGACCCGCCGCCAGTCCCGCGAAGAGATCCGCCAGATCGGCGTCCTCGAACGAGAACTGCGAGTCGCCAAACTGCTTGCCCCAGTCCGGCGGCGGCTGGAAGTCCTGCCCCGGCCGGTAACTGCCGAGCTGTTCGTAGGCCGCGCGCTTTTCCGGACTCTTGAGGGTCTCGTAAGCTTCCGCGACCTCCTTGAATTTTTCCTCGCCTGAGGGATCCTTGGAAACGTCCGGGTGATACTTGCGGGCAAGTTTACGATAGGCCTTTTTGATATCCTCGGCGCCGGCGCTTCGTTCGACACCGAGAATGCCGTAGTAATCTTTGTATTTCATCAATAGCGATCAGAGATGGGGAAAAAACTCGAAATCCGTGCGACCTCACCATACCACCCTGTCAATTCCGCCAAATAAGCCGTAAACATGAAGTGACAGGCGATTGTATTAACCGGTCTTCCAGGCGGTCTGTACGATAGTGTACAGAGTACGGAGCGGGAACGGGGCCCCAGTTGTTTGGCTCGATTCATGGCAGGCGGCACTTGTCGGTGCACCCGCGCGCGCATACACTCTCCCACTCGATAAAACGCTAAGCCACGGAGCGCAACACTCATGACCACTATCACCCGCGCCAGCGATTCGCACGCGCATGTATTCGGCGGCGCTGAATTTCCGTTTTCGCCGGACACGCCGTACAAGCCGCATCCGAGCCAGATGGGCACGCCGGCCAAGTTTCGCGCGGTGCTCGCGGCGCATGGCATGACGCATGGGCTCCTGGTCGGTGCGGGGCCGTACGGCGAGGACAACCGCTGCATGCTGCAGGCCATCGCCGAATCGGACGGGCACTTCAAGGGCATTGCGCTCGTCAAAGCGACGGCCTCGGAGGCGGAACTCGCGAGACTCAAGGCGAAGGGCGTGGTCGGCGTGCGCATGAACCTGATGGGCCACGGCATGCGGCCGCTGATCGAGCCGGCCGCGGATAAATTGCTGGCGCGCCTGAAAGCGCTCGACATGTTCCTGCAATTGCATTTCCAGAAAGATGAACTTATCGCGGCGGCGCCCATGCTGCGCAAGTCCGGCGTGCGCCTGATGATCGATCACTTCGGCCGCCCCGATGTCGCGCGCGGCGTGAAAGGCGCGGGTTATCAAACCGTGCTCGAATTCGGAAGATCGGGCCAGGCGGTCATCAAGCTCTCGGGCCCGTTCCGCTCGTCGGTGCAGGGCTATCCTTATACCGACGTCGATCCGTTCATCGCGGCGGCGATCGACGCTTATACACTCGACCGCTGCGTATGGGGCTCCGACTGGCCGTTCGTGCGCATGGACGAGCGCATGGACTACGGCCCGACTGCCGCCTGTCTGCCGCGCTGGCTGCCCGATGCTAAGGACCGGCAGAAAGTATTGTGGGAGACGCCGGCACGGCTGTTTGGTTTTAAGTAAAAAAGAATTTAGCCGCCGATGAAACAAGCTTTAAGTCCCGCATGTCTCAAAACATCATCTGTCCGCCGTTGACCTGGATGGTCTGCCCGGTGAGAAAACTCGCGCCCGGGCCGGCGAGAAAGCGCACGGCGCTCGCGATTTCTTCCGCCTCGCCGTAGCGTCCGAGCGGAATGTTGGTGGGGGCGGGACGCGCCGAGCGGCCGGCGGCGCGCGTGGTGTTCATGGTGCCCGGCGCGATGCAGTTGGCGCGCACGCCGCAGTCGCCGAATTCTCGCGCCAGCGCGCGCGTCATGCCGACCAGGCCGTGTTTGGCGACAGAGCCGTTGACGCGGTGCCTGGCGCCCGACAGCGACTGCATGCCGCCCAGCGTGACGATGGCGCCGCCGCCATTCTTGATCATCGACGGCAGGCACGCCTGCGCGCAGTAAAACGCGCCGTCGAGCGTGATGCCAAGCGGCAGGCGCCACTCGTCATACGTCAATTCGAGGAAAGGCTTCTCGCTGCGCACCGAGGCGTTGAGGACAAGGATGTCGATGCGGCCGAAGCGCTTGAGGATGGCGTCGGCCATGGTCTTCACCGCACCCGCGTTGGCGATGTCGGCGACATAGACTTCCGCCTGGCCGCCGGCGGCGCGAATTTCCTGCGCAACTTTTTCGGCGTCCTCAACCGACGCGCGGGTGTTGATAGCTACCGCGGCGCCGCCGGCCGCGAGTGCAAGCGCGGTGGCGCGCCCGATATTGCGCGCGGCGCCGGTCACGAGGGCGACCTTGCCGGCGAGTTCGGTTCCGGGCGCGTAGGCGTGCGTTGATATCATGTTCATGCCTGATTCCTCCAGTGTATGTCGTCGGCACAAGAATAGCCGATTCCGCGCCGCGCCGTTGCCGCATGCCCGTACAACAGTCAACGCAGCCAATGAAAATTTTGATCCGTGGCGACGCATCGGGTAGCATCGGCGGCTTGCAATGGCTTTGTGGAGGATTTATGAGCTTGATTCGTTGCCTATGCGCGGCACTCGCAGCGGGTCCGCTTGTTGCCGCTGCGCAGACCTATCCAGACAAACCGGTCCGCGTGATCGTGCCGGTTCCCGCGGGCGGCACGCCGGACGTCATTGCGCGCATGGTGGCGCCGGGGCTGTCGAACCTGCTGGGCCAGCAACTCGTGATCGATAATCGCGGCGGCGCGGGCGGCCTGATCGGCGCGGAGCTTGCGGCGAAAGCGATTCCCGACGGTTACACGCTGTTCTTCAGCAGTCCCGGGTCGCTGACGATCCTGCCGCACCTGCACAAACACGTCAATTACGACACGCTGCGCGATTTCCTGCCGGTGAGCCTGGTATCGGTCGGCCCTTTCCTCCTCATCACGCACCCGTCGGTGCCGGTGAAGACCGTGAAAGAACTGTTGGCACTCGCGAAAGCTGAGCCCGGCAAGCTCAATTACGCGTCGGCCGGCAGTGGTGCCGCCAATCATCTCGCGATGGAATTGTTCAAGAGCATGTCGGGCGCCGATCTTACGCACGTGCCGTACAAAGGCGCGCCGCAGGCGGTGACCGATTTGATCGGCGGCAGCATGAACCTGATGTTCAATTCGATCCCGCCGGTGCTGCAGCACATCAAGGCCGGGCGCCTGCGCCTTATCGCCGTGTCGAGCGCGAAACGCTCGCCGCAACTGCCCGACGTACCGACGATCAGCGAGGCAGGCGTGCCGGGCTATGAATCGATCACCTGGTTCGGCCTGCTCACGCCTGCGAAAACGCCGCCGGCGATCGTCGCGCGCCTGCACGACGCGTTGGTCAAGGTCGTGCGCGCGCCGGACATGAAGGCGCAATTCGAACTCCTGGGCTATGATCCGGTCGGCGGCAGCCCCGCGGAATTCGCCAATTTCATCCGCGCCGAATCGGCAAAATACGCGAAGGTAGTTAAACTCTCCGGCGCGAAAGTCGATTGAAACTGAGTAATTATGTGATTGAGTGATTGAGTAATTGAGGGACTAAGAGCTCATTTCAAAATGAGAGATACGTCATCACCATGGCAATGTAATCGTTCCCCAAGAGGACTTCCTCCGGGGCGTCCCCCGAGGGGACTTCCTTCGGGGCGTAGCGCAGGCGACTCGCCTGCATTTAATGCCGGTGCAGGCGGGGTCGCCTGCGCTACCCTCGTTTTGAAATGCGGTCTGAGTCGTCTGAACCGCAAACAGCCGCGCCCGCC
>JANNPG010000114.1:0-5372 GCA_031399805.1 Betaproteobacteria bacterium
CCATGCGCTCGGAGATCGCCTCGATGACGAGATCGCATTCTTTCAACAACGCGAGATGCTGATCGTAATTTGCCGCCCTTATATAGTCCGCTTTCGACCGCGTCGAAAGCGGACTCGGCTCGAGTTTCCTGAGATTGTCGATCGCCTTCAGCACATTGCCGTTGGGGTCCCCCGCCTTGGCCGGCAATTCGAACAGCAACACTTCGACGTTGGCATTGACAAGGTGTGCCGCGATTTGCGCGCCCATGACCCCGGCGCCGAGCACCGCGGCCTTGCGCACGATAAACGGTTGCTTCGATGGCATCGCTGTCCTCTGCGGAAGGATAGGAATTTTAACACGCGATCCGTAACCCCAAACAAAAAGCCGGAGGTCTGCGACCCCCGGCTGATTTTGAAATTCTCCTCGGTCAGAACGAGTGCGTGTATTGAACGCTCAGTATATCAACGCTGCTGTTGCTGAATTCCCCGATCAGTCGTCCCGGCACACCGGTAACCGCATTGTTCACGGTCGCGGTCTTGATGAACTCGTGCGCATAACCGAAATCGAGCGCCGCGGCTTTTGATATCCGGTACTGCGCACCGATCGCCAGCCATAGGCGATTCTGGTCGGGAATGCGCGAAGTACGGTCGATGTCGTTAGTCGGCGTTTCATCATACGCCGCACCTGCTCTAAACTTCCAGCTGTCGTTCATTTTGTAGTTGCCGCCGACCGAGTAACGAAGCGTATCGCTCCAGTTGAAGGTTAACGTGGAAACCACCGCCCCCGGCGCGAGGCTGGTCCGTACGAACGGTACGCTCTTCACGCGGCTCCAGCGCGTCCACGTAATATCCCCCATCACATCCCAGCGCGGCGATACCGCGCTGAACACGCTGATCGATGCCGTCTCCGGCTCGGTCAGTCCTGCCGTAATGCTGCTGTTCAGGCTGGGCGCCCCGGAGAAAGTTACGCTGCCGGTGGGCTGAAAGTTGATTGCCGAACGGTAGGCAAGACCGACCCGGCTGTCCGGCGTCAACTGGAACAGCGCACCGAGATTAAAGCCCGAACTGTTGTCGCTTGCCTTGATTTCAGCGGTCCCCGCTGCGCTGGCACTGTTGAAGCCGAGCTGGAGCCGCTGGAAGCTCGCGCCCGCGCCGATCGAAACAACGTCATTTATCTTGTATGCCACGCCCAGATTGAGATTGAACGTTTTGAGTTCCGACTTCTGCGCGGTGAACCGCCCGCGCCAGAGCGGGTCGTATTCCGTTTTCAAGCCGAAAGGGGTGTTGAAGGCGAGCCCGACCCGCCATTTGTCGCCCAGACTGGTCGCAACAAATCCCTGCGGAATCGCGACCCAGTCGCCGCCGTTACCACCGTCGGTTGCGCCAGCTGCGGCATATACCGGCCCGGTCGAGCCGGTGTTGGTAAAATTAAACGATGGGTTTATAAGATGAGCAGCAACCGCGAATTGGGTGCCTTTCGGCAGCACCGTCATGCCGGCCGGGTTGTACCATACCGTGCTTGCGTCCTCGGCTGAAGCGGCGCCGCCGGCAAATGCATTGCCCGTCCCGCTGCCGCTTTGCGTGCCGATCGCCAGCCCTCCCGCGAAGGCAGTTCCCGCAAATGCCGCCAGAGCCGCGGCAACGCAAACCCTGATCATACGGTTCGAATTCATCGTGTTTCTCCTCCCAAATCAAGTTCAGATCGCTTAATCTTTATGCGAATTCTGAATACACAACATCTTACTCATCCTGCCTCCTTTTACAACGGGAATACGGGCTACTGTTGCGCGGATACAACACGCGGTCGGCGCTGATTGTCGACCGCGACATAAGTCAGCGTCGCTTCGGTCACTTTGACGGTTTCTTCCTTCTCCGGATTACGCTGGGCATAGACCTCGACGCTGACGGTAATGGACGTGCGCCCGATTTTCACGACTTCCGCATAAAAACTCACCACATCGCCCACCATTACCGGCTGCCTGAACACGAACGAATTGACCGCCACGGTCGCCACGCGCCCGCGCGCGAGCCGGATCGCGGGAATGCTGCCGGCAATGTCGACCTGCGACATCACCCAGCCGCCGAATATGTCGCCGCTGGAATTCGAATCCGCCGGCATGGGAACTACGCGTAAAGTGGGCTCCTTGCCTGCAGGGAGAACGGTGGGTTGCTGGTCTGTCATGGCATCAAATTCCAAAGGATGAAGGCGGAAGGATGAAGGATGAAAAAAAGGCGCCCCGAGTTGACTCGACCTTCGTCCTTCATCCTTCATCCTTCATCCTTCATCCTTCATCCTTACTTAGTCAGTGCCCCGTATACATCTGGTCCAGTTCGGCCTGGAATTTCTCCATCACGCGGCTGCGGCGCAACTTGAGGGTCGGCGTGAGCAGGCCGTTTTCCACCGTCCATGGATCGAGTGTCGCCGTGATGCGGCGCACCTGCGCGTAGCCGGGAAATTCATTCATTTGCGCCGCGATGCGCGCGAGCAACAGTTTCTCCACGGCGGGATTGCGCAACGCGTTCGCATCCTCCCCGAACCCTTGCTCGGCGGCCAGCTTTTTCCACTGCTCGTGCTGCAAAGTCGTGAGCAAGCTCAAAAATGGTTTGCCTTCGCCGATCAGCATGACCTGCTCAAACAGCGTGTCGCGCGAAATCGCGGCCTCGATGTCGACCGGCGGTATTTTTTCGCCGTTCGACATGACGATGATCTCCTTTAGCCGCCCGGTGATGAATATATGTCCGCCGTCGTCGATACGCGCGATGTCGCCCGAATTCAACCAGCCGTCGGCGCCGACCATGGCGCGCGTCGCTTCCTCGTTGTTCCAGTAGCCGAGCATGATGTTGGGGCCCTTGATCATCAGCGCGTTCTTGTCGCCGAGCCTGACCTCGACACCCGGCACCGCCCTGCCCACGCTCGCCGGCACGTTGTCGCCGAGGCTGTTGGCGCACGCGACGGGACTGGTCTCGGTCAGGCCGTAGCCCTGGATCACCGGCAGCCCGAGCCCGATGAACACGCGCGAAATGTCTGGCGACAGCGCAGCACCCCCGGCAAACGCGGCCTTCAACCTGCCGCCGAGTCGTGCCATGATCTTGCGGGCGACCAGCGCATTGAGCGCCGGCCACAGCAGGAAGCCCGGCGTCCAGCCGCCGCGCCCCTGCGCATGCTCAAAACGGGCCCAACCCACATCGACGGCGAGCTGGAACAGCTTCTTCTTCAGCGGCGGACCGTCGTCGAGCTTGGCCTTGATCGCGGTATACACGCGCTCGTAAATGCGCGGCACCGAAATCAGCATGGTCGGGCGCACCGTTTGCAGGTCTTCGCCCAATTGCTGCACCGAGCGCGCGTATACGGTTGTTGCTCCGCACATGATCGTCAGGTAATAACCGCAAGTGCGCTCGAACGTATGCGACAGCGGCAGGAAAGACAGCAGCACGTCCGCGGACGTCACGGGCACCACCTGCAGGCACGCCTCGGCATTGGACAGTATATTGAGATGGCTCAGCATCACGCCTTTCGGTCGCCCGGTGGTGCCCGACGTATAGACGACGGTGGCGAGCGCCGCCGCGTCGCGCGGCACGTGGCGGGTTTCGCCGCCCTCATCGGGCAGCCATTGATCGACCGACTTCAAGCGCGGCTCATCAGTCGCCGCGGGCTGCGGCTCGACCGTCAGAATGCGCACAAGCCCGCCCAGCTGGTCGCGCACGGCGGCGAATGCCTTCCATTGCTCGTTGCTGCCAAACAACAGCACCTTGCACCCGGCGTCGTTGAGAATGTAGGCGACGTTGTCGGGGCGATCCTGGGTATAGAGCGGAACCACGATCAGGCCCAACCCCAGCGCCGCCTGGTCGAAGATTACCCATTCCGGCGAGTTGCGCAGCATCAACGCCACGCGGTCGCCCGGTTTCAGGCCGTCGCGCTCGAGTGCCGCCTGCCAGCGCGCGACCTGGCGGTCGATCTGCGCCCAGGTATAGTCGCGCCAGTTGGCATGCTGCGCGTTGAAGTCGCGATACGCGACGGCCTCAGCGGTGCGCTTGACACGCTCGCGGAACAATCCATCGAGCGTCACCGCCTCCGCGGCAGAGATAACGTGGCCGGGTTCCATTGACATGACTGCCTCCTCGTTTTGCGGTTTTCTTAGTCCAGGAACAGGTCCGGATACAGACGCGCGCCGGGAGTCATCGCATATTGTGCAAAATCGGTAATGCCTTCCTCGCGCAATACTGCCTCATCGATGTAGAAGTTTCCACTATTCCGGCGGCTGTCGCGATTGAAGATCGCATACGCCGCATCGGCCATGATTGCTGGCTTGCGGCTTGCTTGCAGGATCTCCGCCGGGAAGTTCATCTCGATCGCCGCGGTCGCAATGGTGGTGCGCGGCCACAGCGAGTTGACGGCGACGCCGCGCTCCGCCAGTTCCGCCGACAGGCCGAGCGTGCACATGCTCATGCCGTATTTCGACATCGTGTAGGCGGTGTGATTTTTGAACCACTTGGCGTCCATGTTCAGCGGCGGCGACAGGTTGAGGATATGCGGATTCTTCGCCTTCACCAGGTGCGGGATGCACGCCTGCGACGAGGCAAACGTGCCGCGCACGTTGACGCCGAACATCAGGTCGAAACGCTTCATCGGCGTTTGCAGCGTGCCGGTCAGCATGATCGCGCTCGCATTATTGATGAGGATATCGATGCCGCCGAATTTCGCGACGGCCTGCTCGACCGCCGCGCGCAGTGAATCTTCTGCGCGCACGTCGACCTGAATCGCCAGCGCATGTCCGCCCGCCGCCTCGATTTCCCCGGCCACGCTATGTATCGTGCCCGCCAGCTTCGCATGCGGTTCGACGGTCTTCGCCGCCACCACGATGTTCGCGCCGTCGCGCGCGCACCGCACCGCAATCTCGCGGCCAATGCCGCGGCTCGCGCCGGTGATGAATATCGTTTTGCCTTTCAGCGACATTTGATCTACCCCAATCTAAAGCTTTCACCGCTAAGGACGCAAAGGACGCGAAGGACGCAAAGGGAACCAGAAACAACGACAATTATCATCACGCAATCCGCCACGATGTTCGTAATGCCATATAGCTGTTCGCGTTTGATTTTGTTTTTCCTTCGCGTCCTTCGCGTCCTTGGCGGTTCAAGACTTAATTGCCTTTGAATTCAGGCTTGCGCTTTTGAACAAAAGCGGTGACGCCTTCGGCAAGATCGTGCGTGCGTGCGCAGCGCGCGAATGCCTGCGCTTCGGCGTCGAGTTGCGCGGCCAGCGGGCGCTCGAAAGAGCGATTGACCAGCGCCTTGGTCTCGCCGTACGCAACGGTCGGCCCGTTCACGAGGCGGCGCACGAGCTTGTCGGTTGCCGCCGCGAGGTCCGCGGCCGGCACGACCCAGTTGACGAGGCC
>JANNPG010000117.1:0-2906 GCA_031399805.1 Betaproteobacteria bacterium
ATATTTCCGGCCATCGGGCAGGCGTGCGGACACTTCCCATGTGTAGGGCACGCCTTCTTTCAGTGGAACGCTCGCCGGCAGTTTGAACGATGCCCTATCCACCTGGGCCTCGTGCACGGCGCGCCCGGTGTCATCGGTAATCTCGATCTGGTATTTGACGCCGGGCTGCAGTTCCAGCCAGCGGAATTCGGGCTGGGTTTCGAGGGTGCGCGTCTTGTGCAGGTTCAGGAGCTGGATGCGCGCGCCGGAGCGGAACCCGCGCATGACCATCGCACCCTGCGCCATGCCGACCTGCTTGATGCGTATGTCCTTGCCACCCTTGCCGAGCGACGGGCTGCGCTTTTCGGGTTTGGCGCCGCTCGTGACCTCCGGCTGCGCCGATTTGAACACGATGGAGGCCGGCCCCTTGAATACATATTCGTCGCCCGCGTCAAGGTACAAGGCAACCAGTGTTGCACCCGCCGCGAGCTGAACTTGCACGCCCGCCTCCAACTCGGCGAGTATCGTCACATCACGCGTGCGACCCTCGCCCGCCATGCTCGCCTTGCCCTGCAGGTCCGTCACCATCGCGACCCCGGCGCCGTAACCTGCGGCAGGCAGAGCACCCAGTACGACGAAAATGACGGCTCCCAGCCACTGGCGCAATGATGCGGAAAAATCAGCGTTTGCTTTCATGGTTCAATGCTCCTCGACTCGAACAACCGTTTCGCTTCTACCCCACCGGCAAACTTCACCAACACCCTACGCGTAGACCTCCTCCTTCGTAGCATAGCAAAATCGGCGTGGTTTTTGAGCGTATCACCCGCCGCCGTCGAGCCTTCTATCGTTACCCGCACCTCGACAAACTTAGTCTAAGCCGGGCCAATTTTATGCGCAGCGCCTTACGCCACTTAAATTTGTTGAATTTTCACACTTTCCCGGATCTCCCGTCCCACCTCATGCGGAACCAGCCCGCGACCTGCTAGACTTTGCGGCATGATACGCGCCGGCGCTGCCATTTTCATCCTGTTGCTCGCAGCGGGACTCAACTACAGCGAGTGGCTCCGCCCCCTCGACCTGAAACTGCTCGACACGCAATTCAAGGTGCTGCGGACGCACGCATTGCGCCCGGTCAAAAACGACGTGGTTATCGTTGGATTCGACGAAGACACCGCGCGTGTTCTGCGCGAACCCCTTACGCTTTGGCATCCTCATCTGGGCAAGTTTTTACAGGCTGCAGCAGGCGCCGGCGCTGCCGTGATAGGCGTGGATGTCGTGTTACCCGACCGCAGCTACGAAAAACTTGTTCCCGGTTACGACCGGCAATTGCTCACAGGAATCCTGATCGCCCGCCGCGCGGCACCTGTCGTGCTGGCGCTGACGGTCGATCGCGCCGGCGTTACGCGGCCGATCTATCCCGCGTTCGTGGCTGCGGCGGGAAAGGACGCGACCGGCTACGCTTTATTGCCGGTCGATGCCGACGGAGTGGTGCGCCGCTTTGACGAGGGAATCGAAGTCAACGATGGCGCCGTCGCCACCCTGGTTGGCCAAATGGCGCGGCGGTTGGGCCGTCCCGTTGTCCGCGAGGGCCTGATCGATTTTACGGCCGGCGCAGCGTTTGACTTTATGCCGCTACAAACCGTGCTTGAGTGGTATGACGCCGGCAACGCGAGCGAACTCGAGCGCGCGTTCGGCGGGAAGGCGGTTCTGCTGGGCAGCGTGCTGAAATACGAGGACCGGCTGACCGCGCCGGTCAATCTCGTTGCATGGGACGCGCATGCGACCAATGCGCCGGGCGTTCTGCTGCATGCCCAGGCATTACGCAACCTCTTGAATGACGGACTCATACAGCCCGTTGCCGCGTGGATTCCGCTCGCCCTGGCGCTCGCGGCGGCCCTGCTCTGGCTGTGGGTGCCACCATCGGCCGCCGCGCTCGCGCTGCTCGCAACGGTCTGGACCGCATGCGTTGCCGCATCCACGCTGGCGCTGGCCAAAGGATTCGAGCTGCCGGTCGCCAACGTGATGCTCGTTGCATTGATCTCCATCGGCGGGCGGCAGGCGCTTGAAACTGCGCTCAGTTTGCGCGAGCGGCTCCGCTTGCGGCGCGCGTTTGGCGGCTACGTGAGTCCGCCGATAATGCGCGAAATCCTGGCTGGCACGCTGAATCCCGCGCTGGGCGGCGCGAGGCAGTTCGCGTGCGTTTTATTCTCGGATATTCGCGGCTACACGAGCCGCAGCGAGCACATGACTCCCGAGCAGACGATC
This sequence comes from Betaproteobacteria bacterium, assembly GCA_031399805.1. GTDB lineage: Bacteria > Pseudomonadota > Gammaproteobacteria > Burkholderiales > SG8-41 > PALSA-1004. Next base: position 2,245 of record JANNPG010000117.1, read on the forward strand.
GCGTTTCTCAACGGCTACTTCGAGCGCATCGTGCCGATCATTCACGATCACGGCGGCACTGTCGTCAGTTTCATGGGCGACGGCATCATGGCGGTGTTCGGCGTGCCGCAGCCGCTGCCCAATCCCTGCGCCGCGGCATTTGACGCGACGCGCGCTATGCTCGAAAACCTGCGGAACCTGAACGCTGACCTCGCCGCCAAGGGGGAAATTCCCCTGGAGATCGGCATCGGGCTGCACGCCGGCGAAGGCGTCGCCGGACACATCGGCGCGGCAACGCGGCACGAATACTCGGTCATCGGTGACGTGACCAATGTGGCGTCGCGCCTCGAAGGCCTCACCAAAGAGGTCGGCTATCACCTCGTGTGCTCGCATGCCGTCGCCGACCGGCTGGAGGACCGCACTGAACTGGTGCTGCTGGGCGCGCGCGCGATCAAAGGGCATTCGGCAGTCGAGATTTTCGGCTATGACAAAATAGCGCAGACCGCCGCGCACGATAAACCAGGCGCCTTTGCGCCGGACGCAATACGGCATTGAACGCCATGAACTCAAACTCCACAACAACCGACATCACGGCCGGCTCCCGAGAACTCGACGAGCACGAGTTGCGCGCGCTGTCAGCGCATGCCAGCGAGCAGACATTTCAAAAAAATGTCGTCATCGTC
>JANNPG010000139.1:0-4602 GCA_031399805.1 Betaproteobacteria bacterium
CGTGGCTGGGAATTCCGCCGGGAAACGAAAACTGCAGAAAGAGTTTTTGCAGTCCGGCTTCATCCCGGCTGATATCGGGATAGATCTCGCTGTAAGTGCCTTCGAGGTAAGTGTTGCCCACGACAGCCGGGCCGCCGTGCCCGGGGCCGGAGACGTAGATCATGTCGAGGTCATACTTCTTGATGATCCGGTTCAAGTGCACATAAATGAAGTTCTGTCCCGGCGTGGTGCCCCAATGCCCCAGCAGCATGCGTTTCACATCCGCGAGCGTCAGCGGCCGCTTCAGCAGCGGATTGTCGTAAAGATAAATCTGGCCGACCGATAGATAGTTGGCGGCGCGCCAGTAGGCATCCATCTTGTGGAGCAGGTCCGGCGTGAGGGTGTGGGTGTTCATGGTCCAAGTTTTCCGCATTGAGGCGAGATCGAGGACGCGGGTGACGGATCTCGCGATCATGAACTCCACGCCGGTGCGGATGAACCGCACCTTGACGCGACCCACTTTCCCATCCAGCCGCCGCCGCAGCAGCTCATCCTTCGCATACAGGGCGAACCGGAATCCGGTTTTCACCTTTTATGACTACCCGGTAGGTTAATGCAAGAATCTTTTGCGGTATGTGCGCAGGCGCACAGAGCGCGCAGTTTGCGAAGTGCATGTTCGCTAGCGTACAGACGGCACGACGCGGCGGGCCTAGTTTGAAAGCAATTGATACGCCCGCCCGACCGGGGGCGGTCACATGGCCGATTAAAGGAAGGACCCGCAATGTTTATCGAGTACCGCCTTGAAAAATTGTTCAAACGGATCCCCGCCGGTTTCTCCATTCCGCTGCGGATAGTGTTATGGAGCGGGCGCGAGTTTAACCTCTCTTCTGAACCCACCGTCACCATCCACGTGCCAAAGCCGTCGGCGCTCCGGTATTTCGTTCCGCCTGACCTCAATAAGCTCGGCAAGGCGTTCGTTGAGGGCCACATCCGCGTCGAGGGGTCTATCCACGAGCTATTCCGGGTCGCGGAAAGTCTGGTCAGCAGCGTCGCCGCCAATACGCGTGCCAGATTTCATTGGTTCACGCGCCACAGCCACAGGCGGGACCGCGAGGCTATCGAATACCACTACGATGTCTCAAATGATTTCTATTCGCTGTTCCTTGACCGCAACATGGTTTATTCATGCGCTTATTACCGGCGCGAGACTGACTCCCTGGAAACGGCGCAGGAACAGAAGCTGGACCATATTCTGAACAAGTTGATGCTGAAGCCGGGCGAACGTTTTCTCGACATTGGTTGCGGCTGGGGGTCATTGATCCTGCGTGCCGCGAAAAAGTACGGCGCCATTGCCACGGGAATCACGTTATCGAAAAACCAATTCGAGCATGTCCAAAACCGCATTCAGGCCGAAGGCCTGCAAGGGCGTTGTACGGTGGAGTTGCGCGATTACCGTGATCTGCCGGACGCCGGCGTGTTCGACAAGATCGCGAGCATCGGCATGTTCGAGCACGTGGGCTTGAAGAATCTCACCCTGTACTTCCGCAAGATCAACTCGATATTGGCGGACGGGGGCCTGGTGTTGAACCACGGCATCACCACCAGCGACGCGAACAGTCACGAGCATGGTTCCGGGGCTGGAGAATTTATCGACCGCTACGTGTTTCCGGACGGCGAGTTGCCGCACCTGAGTCTCGCATTAAAGGAAATGTCGGCCGCCGGATTGGAGGTGACCGATGCGGAGTCGTTGCGGCGTCATTACGCGCGCACGTGCCACGAATGGGCCAATCGCCTGGAATCGAACCGCGACCGCGCGATCTTCATCGTCGGCGACCGGCGGTTTCGCATCTGGGAAATCTATCTCGCCGGTTGCGCTCATGCGTTTTCGCATGGGTGGATAAACATCTATCAGGTGCTTGCGTGCAAGGCTGCAAATTCGGCGGCCAATCCGTTGCCGCTCACGCGGGAATACATGTACGACGGTTAGTCAGCAGGAACGCGCGCCATCCGCGTAATCGACTGCGCGGATGGCGAAATGAATTACAGAGAGGTTGTTTCGATTTACCCTTTCACAATCGGAGATAAACGCAAATGAATCCCACAAAACTCATAGCAATCGTCCTCATCGTCGCTGGCAGCCTTGGCCTGGCGTACGGCGGCTTCACTTATACGAAAGACACCACCGCGGTGAAGCTGGGCCCGATAGAACTCAAAGTCCAGGAGAAGGAAACCGTCAACGTCCCGCTGATAGTCAGTGGTGCTGCGATCGTGCTCGGCGTGGTCCTGCTCGTCGGCGTCGGACGCAAATAACGAACCGCGCAACGGGGGCGCCCGGGTTTAGAGCGTGTGACGCCTTTATGTTCCCCGGGAGCGGAATGCCCACGCGCAAAGACTGCCCGCAACAACCATGGCGATCCACGATGCCCAGACCGGTATTTCGAGGGTTCCGACGTGCACCGGCCATTGATTCAGGGCGCGCACCGCCTGAAACACCGCAATCACGCCGAACAAAGCACCTGAAACGATGACATACTTATTTGACATCCCCGTGTCTCCTGTTCATTCGGCGCTCTAAAGCAACCGCCCCCACACGCGCGCCATCCATTCCTTGAACCGGAGCTTAAGTGGCCGGCGTTCCCAGCGTTCCGGATCGATTGCCTCCGATGCCTCAAGGTCCTTGGCAAACACGGCCTGCATTTGCCCGGCGAATTCGCGCCCCAGGATCACCGCGTTGATTTCATCGTTGTCGAGAAAGCTGCGCCAATCCAGATTGGTCGACCCCACGGTGGACCAGACGCCGTCGATTACCGCCGTTTTGGAATGCAACAGCGCGCCCAGTCGCTCGTAGATCTTGACGCCGCCTTTCAGCAGCGTGGAATAGTGCGAGCGTCCGGCGTGAAATACGACCGCGGAGTCGGAATGGCTCGGCAAGATCATCCGCACATCGACCCCGCGTCCGGCAGCGTTGGTTAGTGCCTTCAGCAACTGGGGGTCGGGAACGAAGTACGCATGGGTAAGGTATACCTGCTTTTCGGCGTTACCGATCGCCGATATCAGGGTCAGGTAGATCAGGCTGTACGGATCGTCGGGCGTGCTGCCGATGGCGCGCACGATTTCACTCCCCTGCGGCTTTAACACGGGAAAATATTCTTTCGGGGCAAGCGGCTTGCCGCGCTGCTTTTCCCATGTTGCCATGAACAGCTTCTGCAGTTCACCGACCACGGGGCCCTCTACTTGCAGATGGGTATCGCGCCATGCAACGGTGTCCCCGGCTGCTTCGCTGGTCCCCGTGACGACCGATCCCGAAGAATAAACGCTGCTGATATTGATGCCGCCGATAAATGCGGTGCGCCCGTCGACTATGAGCAATTTCCGGTGATCGCGGTTATTGATCAGCCATGGCTTCTTTGCCTTGAGCGGGTTGACCGGATTGAATTCGAGCACATTGATTCCGCCCGCCGTCAGCCGCTCGAAGAACGCCTTCGGTGTATTGAATCCACCGACACTGTCGTAGATCACGTTGACCTGAATGCCCCGGCCCTGCTGCTCCAGCAGCAGATCCGCGAACTGCCGGCCTGTTTCATCGTCTTCGATGATGTAGGTCTCCAGGTTGATATGGTCGCGGGCTTTGCGGATGGCGGCAAACATTGCCGAATACGTAGCCGCTCCATCCTGCAACAGGGCGACTTTGTTGCCCAGGATAAGCGGGCTGCCGACGATGGCCTGTTCCAGCGCAATCTGCTTTTCCAGAATATCGATGTCGCCGGATTTGCGCTTGAGCTCCGCGAGAATGGCGGCGCTTTTCTGCGCGGAAACCGGGCCGCTTGCCGTTTCGAATCTGGCTGCCTGCCCACGGTGCCGCTCTATGAGGGCATCGGTGTCCGGCAGCGTCGCGCACGCTGCCGCGGCGAGCAGGCAAACCCCGGCCACCGCAAGACGCCTGGCTGCGGCCATTTTCATTGCGTGGCGGATGGCAATCAAGGTGTTTGAATTTAGCGTGAAGAACAGGCGGCGTATGTGCGATGACGCACACAAGACACAGCGTGCGCGAAGCACGATTGCGGCAAGAGATCGTCAATGAAAAAGCCCGCCATTCTCACCCCCGACCCCTCTCCAGTAAATGGAGAGGGGAGCTTTTAGTTCCCTTCTCCCAAGTTCGGGAGAAGGGTTAGGGATGAGGGCCGGCGGGCTTTTTCAAGCGGCGGGCCGTGTTCCGGCCGCGATTACTTGGAAGCGGGAACGATTACGATGGTATCGCCGCCTTTGCCGCGTTGGCCCTGGGCACCGTCTGCTCCGGTGGCGCCGGTGTAGCCCGTGGCGCCGGTGTTGCCGGTTGCACCCTTGTCACCGGTTGCGCCCTTCTCGGCCTGTGCGCCCGTGGCGCCGGTGGCACCGGTAGCGCCGGCCGGACCCGGAACCGGAACTGTAACCACCTGCGGCGGAGTCACGACCGTTGGTCGGTCGCACGCGCTCAACGCGAGCGATCCCAGTATTGCGGTAGCTAATATTGAATATCTCATGACGAATGCCTTTATGTGATTGAAGAAAACCGCTCATCGGGACGGATTTACGGCTACCTGGATTACCGTTGAAAATACGCCGACTCCTCGCGCGCGTCCGTGC
>JANNPG010000172.1:0-8019 GCA_031399805.1 Betaproteobacteria bacterium
GGTAATCTTCGTCGTGCCGTTTCCACCAGGCGGTTCGGTGGATCAACTTGCACGGCTGGTCAGCGTCAAGCTCACCGATTCGTTCAAGCAACAGTTCATCGTCGAGACCAAGCCGGGCGCCTCCGGCTCGGTCGGCGCCGCACAGGTGGCGAAGTCGCCGGCTAACGGCTACACGTTCCTGTTCGTCTTTGATACCCACGCGGTCAACCCTGCACTCATCCCGAATTTGCCGTTCGACACTGCGAAGGACTTCGCCCCGGTGATGCTGGTTGGCACCTCGCCGAACGCGATTGTGACCAGCACGTCCAAGCCCTATAAGAATTTCGCTGACGTGATCAGCGTGGCCAAGGCGAGGCCGGACGCCGTGACCTTTGGTTCTATCGGCAGCGGCTCCGTTGGGCACCTGATGATGATCCTGGTGCAGCAGGCGGCGAGCATCAGGCTGATACATGTGCCCTACAAGGGCGGGCCGCCAATGACGCAGGACGTGATGGGCGGTCAGATCGAGATTGGGATCGCCTCGGTCCCGATACTCACGCCATTTGTAAAAGGCGGAAGGCTGCGCGGAATAGCGGTCACCGGCGATGTACGCACGCACGCCATGCCGGACGTGCCCACGCTCGCGGAGCAGGGCTTCAAGGGCATCACTGCACTCGCCTGGTGGGGCATCTTCGCGCCCGCCGGAACGCCCAAGTCGATACTCGACAAGTTCCACGCCGAACTGGAGAAGGTGTTTAACCAACCGGACGTGAGGAAAACGCTTACTGAGACGCTCGGCATGGACCTCCACGCGAGTTCGCCCGAAGCGCTGCAGAAATGGCTCACTGGCGAGATGTCGCGATGGGGCGCGATGGTGAAGGAATACGGTATTCGGCCCGAATGAAATCGACGGTCGCTAATCCCAACCATGCCGTTGTGGCGGACGTGCTCGTCGTTGGCGGCGGGCTCGCAGGGACCATGGCCGCCATCACGGCGGCGCAATGTGGGGCAAAAGTCGTGATGCTCGTGAAGGGTCGCGTCGCAGACAGCGGCTCGTCATCGCGCGCCGGTGGCATTATCGCTGCGTCTTTTGGCCACACCGCAATCTCGGACGAGGTACCGCGCGATAGCGCAGAAACCCATATATCCGATACGCTCGCCGCGGGTTGCGACCTATGCAGCGATTCGCACGTGCGGGCTTTGGCCGACGAAGCGTGCGGCGGAATATTGGAATTGGAACGCCTCGGCGTCGAATTCAGCAAGACTGGGGACGGGCGATTCCATCAATTGAAGGCGCCCGGAAATTCACGCCCTCGTGCGTGCTCCGTAATCGGTGCTGGTTTGGCTTTGATGACGCAGCTTCGAACGCAGTTGTTGTCGCACGGGGTTCGATTGATCGAGGACACTGCGGCAACCCGTTTGCTTGTCGATGCGGGCCGCGTAGTTGGCGCGCAAGGAACAGACGTTGTCACTGGTGCGGTCAGCACGGTCAACTCGCATTCGACTGTACTCGCAACCGGCGGTGCGGCCGGACTATTTCAGACCATTAGCGGCGACAAGAGGAATACCGGCGATGGATTGGTTCTCGCCTACAAAGCCGGTGCCCAACTTGCAAACTGCGAATTCGTCGAGTTCACGCTGATCTATCGCGTCAAAGGAAAGATACTTAAGCTGGGTGGGCTCGCGCCCTTCCTTAGCCGCGGGTGCGCACTAGTCAACAAGCATGGCGTACGATTCATGGAACGATATTTCCCGCAAGCCGTGCTTGAACGCGCCGTTCGTTCGCATATCATGCAAGGCGTCGTTCGGGAGACGGCAGCGGGCCGGGCCCCGATCTATCTGGACTGCACGGGTGTATCCGATTCCGTATGGGAGGAATTTGAGCGCAGCCAGGGTACGCTCATGCTCCGGCAGATCCGCAAGGCGGGTTGCGATTACCGAAAGGAGCGTATCGAAGTTCTCCCCGCGGCGCATTCGATCCTGGCTGGATTGGTGACCAACGCGCAGGGTGAATCGACGGTCAAAGGGCTCTGGGCCGCGGGGGAGTGTGCGACGGGTGTCCACGGGGCCGCCCGCCTCAGCGGCAACGGCTTGGCCGCCTGCCTGGTGTTCGGCCGTCGTACCGGCCGTAATGCGGCAAATTTTGCCAAGTCGTTTAAGGGCCAGACGAAACCCATTGAGCAATGCGCTCCCGCGTTTCCTATCCGGCGGCGCCGTCGGGCGCCCCCGGACAATCGAGGCAGCCTGCGGACCGAAATCAATTCGATCGCGGAGAAATGCCTGGGCGTGGTCCGGGAACCGCGTCTCCTTATGGAAGGCCTGAAACGGTTACGTTCAATCGGCGATTGCGTGATCGGCGAAGCGGAAGCGTTCGCGTCTGTCGTTCATATCGAGACCAGACATCTTTCTCTTGTAGGTGAGCTGATGATTGCGGCAGCTCTCAAAAGAAAAGAAAGTCGAGGGCTTCATTATCGAACCGATATCGCCTCGACTAAATCAAGCTGGCGAAAATGGCTCGTGGTTCAGAGAGATTCGGCACGTGAACGGCCGGTGTGGTCATATCGCACGTCGCTGTCGGCCGACGATGCCTAGACTAACGACATAAGCTCATTTCAAAGAGAACCTCGTCTTGGAAGCAAACCCCGATGTGTTTTCGCACAGACATTGGGCCGGTGATCTGTGAGGAGAGTAGGCATGAATAGCAAAAACGTTTGGCGCCTGGCATTGGTCGGTTTGATGTTCGCCGCGTGCCAGAGCTCGACAGCATATGCGGAATTATCGGAAGTATCTCTGGCAAAACAATTCGGAGATAGCTATTTGCCGCTCATGGTAATGGAACGCCATGGACTGATCGAGAAACACGCGTTGAAGCTGGGACTCGGCAAGATCAAGGTACATTGGTCCTCGGTAAGTGGCGGGTCAGCAGCAAACGATGCGTTACTTTCGGGAAACCTGCACTTCGTTTCTGGCGGACTTGGGCCACTGCTGCAAATCTGGGGCGCAAGTGCCGGCAAGATCAAGGGCGTTGCGGCGCTCAATGCTATGCCGCTCTTCCTCAATACAAATAATCCGGGTGTAAAAAGCATACGCGACTTTACCGATAAGGACCGCATTGCCGTGCCCGCGGTAAGAGTTTCCATGCAGGCCGTCCTGTTGCGGATGGCGGCAGCGAAAGAGTTCGGCGAGAAAAACTTCGACCGGCTGGACCGGCTGACCGTCACCATGACGTTGGCCGATGCGACCGCGGCCCTGCTGACCGGTTCAACGGGCATCAGCGCACACTTCGGCAATTCACCGTTTCAGTTTCAGCAGCTGGAAGATTCGAAGATCCGCACCGTCCTCAACTCTTATGACGTCTTGGGCGGACCGGCAACGTTCGGCGTTGTTTGGACAACCGGCAAATTTCGGGAGGAGAATCCAACGCTTTACAAGGCGGTCCTGGCCGCAATGTCCGAAGCGGTGGAAATGATTAATGCTGACAAAAAAACAGCGGCCGAACTGTATGTCGACATGTCCCGTTCCAAGACCCCGGTGGACTTCGTGTATAGAATTTTAACGAACCCGCAAGTCAGTTATAGCCTCGCACCTTTGAACACGCTTAAGCTCGCGCAGTTCATGTACACAGTCGGCCAGATCAAGATCGAGCCCAAATCATGGAAAGACTACTTCTTTCCTGAAGTGCATGGACTGGATGGTAATTAGCGTTAACCGGGGACGCGACCACGACCGAGTACCCCGCCAGCGGCGCAGCTATCCAAGGTATGATTCATCCGGTTAATCAGGGGCGGCGACGCGGCCCGACGCAAGCGCCGGCCGGCCCTGAGTCGACCGATGCGCAAGGCGCGCCAACTCCGTTCAAACTGCGATCAAATGTGCAAAGAAACGACTTCTCCGACGCGCGCCTGCTGCAGCTGATGGCCGCGGTCGTCATGGCGATCGCCGCATGGTTTGCCCTCAGGCATTGGTTGCCGCAAGCGTGGCGCGAGCCGGGCAGCCCCGAACTCTATCTGACAGGCGTCGCCGGCGCGATTCTGCTGCTGGTGCCGGCCGCGTTCGCGCTCGCCAAGCGCGGCGGCGGGAGCCGCGATCCGGTCGGCTGGTTCAACGCGCACCTGGTGTGCACGTCGCTCGGCGCCGTCCTGATCGCGATCCACTCGGGCGGCTTTCTGCGGCGGCCACCCGCGCTGCTATTGCTCGCGATACTCGCGCTCGCCGCCCTCGGCGTATGGGCGCGCGTGCGCGGTTCACGCCGCATGGCCGCGACGTTTGCGTCCAAAGCGCCGGCGTTCCACGTTCCCGATTCCGCGACACGCGAGCGCTTGCAGGCAATTCTCGGCGCGAAACGGCGGCTCCTGGCCGAGCTCGACCCCGCGGCGCGGGAAGGATTGTTCTCGGTCACGCTGCCGCATCTCGTATTGCGGCCGCGCCTCGCCATCGCGTATCAGAAGCTTGCGCGCGAGGAAACGCGACTGCTCGCAGCGCGCAATGCAGTCGGTTTCGCCCAGGGCTGGTGGCGGCCGTTGCACATGGCGCTCGCCTGGATTTTTGTGGCGGGCGTGCTCATCCACGTGATCACCGTGACTTTCTTCGCCGGCTATGTCGCCGATGGCGGCGAAATCACCTGGTGGCATCTCGCCACGTGGTGAACGGATGAGCGCACCGCAATCGCGCAGCGGCCGGCTCGCGCTGCTGATCGATCTGGAGCGCTGCACCGGCTGCAAGAGCTGCGAGGTCGCCTGCAAGCAGGAGCATCGGCTCGGGCCCGGCGCGTATCGCAACAAGGTGGTGTGGACGAGCGGGGTCGAAGACGCGGGCCTCGCCTTCCTCACCCTGACCTGCCAGCACTGCGAGCGCCCCGCGTGCGTGCGCGCGTGCCCGGTCAATCCCAAGGCCATCGAGAAGGACGCGGTCACCGGTGTTGTGAGCGTGGTCGAGTCGCGCTGCACCGGCTGCGGCGAGTGCGTGATCGCGTGCCCCTACAGCGCGATGGGCTACGATCCAAAAGAGCACCACGCGGTGAAATGCGATTTGTGCGCCGACCGGCGGGCGCAGGGCGAGACCACGGCGTGCGCCAGCGTCTGTCCGACGCAGGCGATCCGCTTCGGCCAGCGCGACGAGCTGCTCGCGCAAGCGCAGCGCGAAGGACGCGCGCCGCGCGACGTTGATCACTTCCTGCTGGGGCCGGCCACCATCTACCTCGAGCGCGTGCCGGCGCAAGATGCGGCGGGCGCGGCGCACGTGCCCGCGCGCGTAGCGCCGGCTGATGGCCGCCGACCCGCGTTCATGGACGCGGCGGCGGCGCAAGCCACCGTCATCGCGTCGCGGCCGGCGTTTCCGTACGGCCTGCCGCGCGAGTCGGCAACCGCCGACCGCGTGGTTCCCGGCGGCTGCAACATCTGTTTTAACTGCTGCAGCACCAAGTTCCACTTCAAGGGCGACGAGCTGGTGCGCATCACTGGCAATGACGAAGACCCGCTGCTCCAAGGCCGCGTGTGCGCGAAGTCGCAGCTGACGCTGCAGCTTTATAACAACCCGCACCGGTTGCTCACCCCGTTGAAGCGCGTCGGCGCGCGCGGCGAAGGCCGCTTCGAACCCATCTCGTGGGCGCAGGCGCTCGATGAGATCGCGGACCGGCTGCGTGCCGTGCGTGACGAGTACGGGGCCGAGGCGCTCGCGCTCTTCGTCGGCACGCGCACGGGCATGCTCGAGTACTTGGGCTACACGCGCCTCTTCGCGCAGCTGTGGGGCACGCCGAACAAAACAGGCACCGACCCGTTCTGCGCGAGCGGCAAGAGCGTTGCTTACGAACTCACGCAAGGCAGCGTCGGCAGCGGCAACAGCTACACGCATGACGACATCGGTTCGGCGCAGATGTATCTTTACCTCGGCGACAACCAGGCGGAGACGCGGCCCGTGTACTTCGGGATGGTCAACGGCTGGCGCATCAGGAACGGCGCGAAGATGGTCGTCGTCGATCCGCGCCTCACCGCCACCGCCGCGAAAGCCGACCGCTGGCTCGCGATCCGGCCCGGCACCGACATGGCGCTCGGGCTCGCGATGTGCCATTGCATACTGAGCGAACAGCTGCACGATGCGCGCTTCTGCGCCGACTGGGTGCTCGGCTTCGACGAGTGGCGCGATTTCATTCTCGCCCGGGGCTACTCGCCGGAATGGGGCGCGCCGGTGACCGGTATCGACGCCGGCGAGATCCGCCGGCTCGCCCGCGAAGTCGCCGCCGCCGACGGCTGCGTAATTTTCGGCAGCCGCGGCATCAACCAGCACACCAACGGCACGCAGACCAATCGCGTGCTGATGTTCCTCGCCGCCATCACCGGCAACTGGGGCCGGCGCGGCGGCACTTTCTTCAACATGAGTGCCAACACGCCTATCGCCCCCGATGCACCGGCGCACCGACGGCCAAAAATCACCCGTCCGCGCGTGAGTCTGAGCGCCACCGGCTGGACCGAGGCGATGACCCGCGGCAAACCCTATCCCATTCGCGCCCTCATCGCCTGCAACAATCCGCTCGCGCAATGGCCCGGGCAGACTGCGGCACGCAAGGCTTTCGCAGCGCTCGACCTCCTGGTGCACATCGAACTCTTCGCCAACGAGACCTCGGCGTTCGCCGACTACGTGCTGCCCGCGGCGACCGGTATCGAGAAAGGCGAAATCGGGCGCGCCAACGACGATAGGCGCATCGTATGGATCGACAAAATGATCGACCCGCCGGGCGAAGCCAAAGCGGACGCGTGGATCTGGATCGAGCTCGGCAAGCGTTTCGGCTTTGACGACGTGCTGAAAGAGGAATACAAAGACCCGCGCGTCTTCTGGGACGAGGCGTGCATCGACAACGACCACCTGCGCGGCTGCACGCAGAAGCGGCTGCACTCGGTCCCCTATCGCTGGGTGCGCCAGCCGGTGGCGAGCGAGGACGCGCCCGAAATCGACACGTTATATCTCGAAGGCACGACTGCCACCGGCGCGCCGGCGGGGCATCGTTTTCCGACGCAGAGCGGGAAGCTTGAATTCTGGACGCAAGCGCTGGAAAAGAAGTTCAACACGGTCGGCCTGTCGGCGCTGCCCGAGTTCTACTCGGAACGCGAGCAGCTCGTCGATCTGCCCTACGTGGAACTCGCGGGCAGCGATACGGGTGAAGGCGTGATCTCGCCGTTCTGCCGCCCCGATACAACCAGCGCACCGGGTCGAATCGTCGCAGCCGCCAATGATGCCCCGGGCGCGCAGTTGCGCGCGCAGGGATTCGACACCGAACTCGTCACCGGGCGGCCTCCCGCCGCGCACTTCCACAGCTGGACCCACTATTCATGGCAAGCGCAGGAGATGTGGCCCGATCTCTACTGCCAGATTCATCCCAACAAAGCGTCGCAGCTCGGCATCACGGACGGCGAGCGCGTGCGCGTCGAAACCGCGCACGGCGCGATCGAGGCCGTGGCCTGGGTGCATGCCGGCATACGCGCCAGCGCGGTGTTCATCCCGATCGGCTGGGGCGAGCGCCAGCCGTATCACCCGTGGCGCTCGGTGAACTTCCTCACCGACAAGACGCAGCGCGACCCGGTGTCGGACCAGACGAATCTCAAGACCCTGCTCTGCCGGGTATCGCGCGTATCCGCCTGAGCACAGCGCTCGGCGCGACGCGCCGGATGCTGCGGTTGACACTGTGGCGTGCAATTCCTTATTCTGCGTAACCGAGAAATTCGCGGCTATCGCGGCACCGTGACAACTTACCGGCAACAATCGACATGGATGGCAACATGACCTCGGCGGCGCAAGCGTTGACTGACGCGGACATCGAGATTCCGGCGGGCTACCTGTCCGGTCTGCAATAATTTCCCGGTTTATCCGTAAAGCCCTACACGCCAATATTGTGTGTGCTCGCGCTGGCATCCGCCATAATTGCGGGGCACGGCGTCGCCCAGCAGACGAATCCTGCGCCGCAACCGGCGCGGCTGCCGGAAGTGGTGACCAGCGCAACCCGCACCGAGCGCGACAGTTTCGACCTGCCGGTCGCGATCGACAGCGTGG
>JANNPG010000189.1:0-3008 GCA_031399805.1 Betaproteobacteria bacterium
AGCGGGGCTGAGCGGCTTCAGCGTCTCCAACCTCAATATTCCCGGTTTCATCCAACCGTGGGAGCTGTACCAAGTCAATGGTGGAGGCGCAGGAGATGCCGCCTCACGCCTCACGCCTGACGCCTCACGCCTCACGCCGCATCGCACTTACGGCCGTCCCGCGCGTATATCATCGGCATTGCAGATCATGCTCGACGGGCCGGTCGGGGGCGCCTCGTTCAACAATGAATTCGGTCGTCCCAACCTGTGCGGATATTTCCGCACGTTCGAACTTGAAGTCGCGGGCGAGATGCGCGGCTATCACAAGCCGATCATGCTCGCGGGCGGCATCGGCAATATTTCCGCACGGCATGCCCGCAAGGAAAAACTGGGTGTTGGCGCGCTGCTCATTCAGCTCGGCGGACCGGGCATGCTGATCGGGCTTGGCGGGGGTGCGGCGTCGAGCATGCAGACCGGCGCCAACATCGAGAACCTTGATTTCGATTCGGTGCAGCGCGGCAACGCGGAGATGCAGCGCCGCGCGCAGGAGGTGATCGACCGTTGCTGGGCGCTAGGCGACGACAATCCGATACTGTCGATACACGACGTGGGGGCGGGCGGACTGTCGAACGCGCTGCCCGAACTCGTGCATGGCGCGGCGCGCGGCGGGAGGTTCGATTTGCGCAGCATCCCAAGCGAGGAGCCGGGCATGTCGCCGCTGCAAATCTGGTGCAACGAAGCGCAGGAGCGCTATGTACTCGCGATCGCGCCCGCGCGGCGCGCCGAATTCGCGGCGATTTGCGCGCGCGAGCGCTGCCCGCACGCGGTGGTCGGCACTGCAACAGCGGATGACCGGCTGGTGGTCGCCGACCCGCTACTGAAGAACACGCCGGTCGACATGGAGCTCGCGGTGCTGTTGGGCAAGCCGCCGAAAATGTTGCGCAATGTGACGCGCAGAACAACGAATCTCGAATCGTTCGATATTTCCAAATTAGATTTGCGCGAAGCATGCCTGCGCGTGCTGCGTCTACCCGCGGTCGCCGACAAAACCTTTCTGATCTCGATTGGCGACCGCACGGTCGGCGGCATGACGGCGCGCGACCAGATGTTAGGGCCGTGGCAGGTGCCGGTTGCCGACGTCGCGGTGACGCTGGCGGGATTCTTTGAGCATTGCGGAGAAGCGATGGCGATCGGCGAACGTACCCAACTTGCGCTTATCGATGCGCCGGCGTCGGCGCGCATGGCCGTCGGCGAAGCGATTACCAATATCGCGGCGGCGTCGATTGCGGACATCGGCGACATCAAGCTGTCGGCCAACTGGATGGCGGCGGCGGGGCAACCCGGCGAGGACGCGGCGCTCTACGACGCGGTACGCGCGGTGGGCATGGAATTATGCCCGCAGCTGGGCATCAGCATTCCGGTCGGCAAGGATTCGATGTCGATGAAGACGACGTGGAGTGATGGCGATGAAAAGAGGGAAGTCACCGCGCCGCTGTCGTTGATCGTGTCCGCATTCGCGCCCGTGACCGACGCGCGCCTGACACTGACGCCCCAACTGCGTATGGATTGCGGCGCCACCGTGTTAGTGCTGGTCGATCTGGGCGCGGGCAAAAACCGGCTGGGCGGTTCGGCGCTGGCGCAAGCCTATGGCCGGATCGGCAATGTCGCGCCCGATCTCGATGATCCGCTACGAGTGACGAAGTGGTTTGACGTCGTGCAGGCGCTTAATCGGGCGGGCCGCATTGTTGCCTATCACGACCGTTCCGACGGCGGACTGTTCGTCACGCTGTGTGAAATGGCGTTTGCCTCGCGTAGCGGGCTCGCGGTCGTGCTGCCGCGCAGCGCTGCGCATAGCAGCGCGATTGCCGAACTCTTCAACGAGGAACTGGGCGCGGTTTTGCAGGTGCGAACCGGCGATATGCCGTTGCTACGCGACACTTTCAGGGACGCCGGATTGGGTGACGAGTTGCTGGAGATCGGCAGGCCTGTCGCGGGAGAGGAAATCAGCATTGTGTTTGACGGCGCTGTAGTGTTGCGTGCGCTGCGCACCGAATTGCACCGCGCGTGGTCGGCAACGACATTCCACCTGCAGTGGATGCGCGACAATCCGCAATGCGCGCAACAGGAATACGACCGCATTACCGACGTCGCAGATCCGGGATTGTCGCCGCACCTGACGTTTGATCCCGCGGCCGACGTCGCGGCGCCGTTCGTGCACGGCGCGCGGCCGCGCATTGCGATATTGCGCGAGCAGGGCGTCAACGGCCAACTCGAGATGGGTGCCGCGTTCGACCGCGCCGGATTCGACGCGTTCGACGTGCACATGAGCGATATCATCGCCGGCCGCGTGAAGCTCGCCGATTTCAGGGGATTCACGGCGTGCGGCGGTTTTTCCTACGGCGACGTGCTGGGCGCCGGTGAAGGCTGGGCGAAATCCATACTTTTTAACCGTCGGGCGCGCGATGAGTTTGCGGCGTTTTTCCAGCGCGCCGACAGTTTCGCGCTGGGCGTGTGCAACGGCTGCCAGATGATGAGCAACCTGCATGAAATCATTCCGGGCAGCGACGCGTGGCCGCATTTCGTGCGCAACAAGTCCGAACAGTTCGAGGCGCGCTTCGTGATGGCCGAGGTGCTGCCTTCACCGTCGCTTTTTTTTGCGGGCATGGCGGGTAGCCGGCTGCCGGTCGCGGTCGCGCACGGCGAGGGCTATGCGGAATTCGGGAGCAGCGCGCAGCGCGAGGCGGCGCTCGTGGCGCTGCGGTTTGTCGACAACCGGGGAGCGGCGACCGAAAGCTACCCATACAATCCCAACGGTTCACCGGCGGGCATCACGGGGTTGACGACGGCCGACGGCCGTTTCACGATACTCATGCCCCATCCGGAGCGCGTATTCCGCAGCGTGCAGAATTCCTGGCACCCGGCCGGCTGGGGCGAGGATGCGCCGTGGCTGCGCATGTTCCGCAATGCGCGCAAATGGGTGGGGTAGCGCAGGCGACCTCGCCTGCATTGATGTAATAGATGAACGATAG